>NZ_JACKZU010000095.1:0-23456 GCF_014222165.1 Nostoc sp. 2RC | reverse complement strand
AGGGGAGTGTGGGGAGAAAGAAAATTTATGCTTCCCACACCTCCCACACCTCCCACACCTCCCACACCTCCCACACCTCCCACACTCCCCGCTTGCCCAATGCCCAATTTATAAAACTTTTGTATAGATAACGACCAACATCGCCTGATTGTCAAGTATTTTGTTGAAATTAGAAATACATGCTTGACCTCTACACTAATACCCTGTGTTAGATTGAGCATACTGACTATAAATTTTCCCTCTGACGCAGCTGTCATTATGGTGATTACAAAAAATAGGCTTGTTTTGGGTGCTACGGTAGTAACACTCTCTACGATCGCAGTTACTAGCCTTGGCATTCACTCACGAGGTCAGGCTTTATTTAAAGCAAGTCCCAAAGAACTAGTAGATGAAGTTTGGCAAATAGTCCAACGCCAATATGTAGATGGTACTTTTAATCAGGTAGATTGGCAGGCTGTTCGTAACGAGTACGTGAAGAACAAGTCCTACAGTAATCAAGAGGAAGCTTATAAGTCCATTCGGGAAATGCTTAAAAAGCTAGATGACCCATACACCCGATTTATGGATCCAAAGGAATTCCAGAATATGCAAGTGGATACCTCTGGAGAATTGACAGGAATTGGTATCACAATCAGTCAAGATGAAAAAACGAAGCAACTGGTTGTAATTGCCCCAATTGAAGATACGCCAGCTTTTAAAGCTGGTATTTTGGCCAAAGATATCATCCTCAAAATTGATAACAAAAGCACTAAGGGGATGGATACAAATCAGGCAGTATCTTTGATTCGAGGTGAAGCCGGAACCCAAGTCATCCTAACCATTCAGCGAAACGGTCAGACAAGGCAATTTAACATCAAACGGGCGCGGATCGAAATTCATCCAGTTAAATATTCTCAAAAGCAAACCCCAGCAGGTAACCTTGGTTACATTCGTCTGAACCAATTTAGCGCCAATGCTGGTAAAGAAATGCAAGCCGCTATCAGAGATTTAGAAAGCAAAAAGGTATCTGGATATATCCTCGATTTACGTGGAAATCCAGGCGGTTTATTATTCTCTAGTATAGAAATTGCCCGGATGTGGTTAAATAAAGGCACAATCGTTTCCACCATTGACCGTGGAGGGGAGCGAGAACGAGAGGTGGCAAATGGGCGTGCCCTCACAAATAAACCTTTAGTGGTATTAGTAGATAAAGGTTCGGCTAGTGCCAGTGAAATCCTCTCAGGAGCTTTGCAAGACAATAAACGTGCAGTTTTGGTAGGTACTCAAACCTTTGGTAAGGGATTAGTGCAATCAGTACGTCCCCTAGAAGATGGTTCCGGTTTAGCGGTGACCATTGCAAAATACCACACACCGAGCGATCGCGATATCAATAAGCATGGCATCGATCCAGATGTGAAAGTAGATTTAAGTGATGCCCAGCGACAAGACTTGTGGCTCAACGAACGTGACAAACTCGCTACTCTACAAGACCCCCAATTCGCTAAAGCAGTGGAAGTAATGCGTAAACAACTTGCTGCTAAAGGCACAGCGACAGCGGAAAAATAACTCCTTAGTTATGAGGCATAGAGAGCAGGCTAAAAGGTTAAAGGGAAAAGGAATAAATTTAATCTTTCCCCTTTTCCCCGGTTGGTGAGCTT
Source organism: Nostoc sp. 2RC (assembly GCF_014222165.1). Lineage (NCBI taxonomy): Bacteria > Bacillati > Cyanobacteriota > Cyanophyceae > Nostocales > Nostocaceae > Nostoc > Nostoc sp. 2RC. The sequence continues at coordinate 21,819 of NZ_JACKZU010000095.1, read as the reverse complement.
GTCGAACCATACCCTTTTCCCTTTCCCCATAACCTGTTCGCCCCACTCAAACTGGTTGACACTTCCCACTTCTAATGAGTCCGATACGACGGGCGATCGCTTCTTCTTGGGAACTATAAGGCCCCCACTGTTCTAAAATCTCTGGATTGTCCTCTTCTATTTGATGGCTGGGGACTATTTCGCAATTACCAATAGGAAGCTTGACAATATACCATTGTTGTGTATTATCCATAGTGGACGTTCTTTAATAAAGATAGATCGAGAAAAATTTAATATTGCAGTCGCTTCACTATCTGCAAAAGAGCTAGGTTGACTAATGCTTACAAATTTAACAGAAATGCTCCCACTCCATGTCGGTGAAACCGGAAACCATAACTGTATTTAAAGTTGAATTTAGCGATCGCTTTTCCCAAACTTCACTATCCTACTGTTGAGGAACTCCAAAAAATAAATTATTCCAGTTAATGCGTTGACTGTTGACTGTTAACTGTGAACCGTCAACAGTCAACAATAGTAACGGAATCTTTTTTACTTAGAAGTCCCTTGGATTAAATTGCGTTTTATCTTGTAACGATACTTGAAGGAATAGTGTTTATCTAAGAATAATGATAAATTTTTTCAATAAAATCTATATTTTTGTAACTTACTTGTCTAGGTGTAGTAGCTCTAATGCTGATTCTGACGTTTTTTGCTGCTTACCTAACCAACTCAATGATTACCTTGACTAATCAATGAGGTTAAGAGAGACTAACTAAAGACTGATGTATTGACTGGTAAGATTAATAAATTTTGTAAAGATTCTGAGATATATATATTGAAAGATGGAACATTGGTTAACAAATGGCAAGTTTGTGTCTAAGTAAAAATGTTCCGATGGCTATATTTGTAGCCTTCTGCTAAGGCAGTAGAATTCAAATGTACTTATCGTGGTTGGCCAAGAGCATGGAGACATTAGAGTTCATAATCTATCCAGATGGTCGGGTACAAGAAAAAGTCACTGGCATTGTGGGTGCTTCTTGCGCTGAGGTTACAGCAGCAATAGAAGCGCAGCTGGGGCAAGTACTTAAGCATGAGCCAACCTCAGAATACTTCGCCGCCAAGGTGCAGCAATCGAACGTGGCGAACACCCAAACCACTCACAGCGATTGGTAAGTTTTCCCTGTAGTTTAGTGTCATTTAATTCAAACCACCATGTCACACTTTAGCCAAATTAAGACTCAAATCCGTAACCTTGATTCTTTGAAAGATGCTCTGACTGAATTAGGTATAGACTGGAAGCCAGGCCCAAACCAAGTACGTGGCTATCGCGGTCAAACTCATCCTGCGGAAGTGACTATCGAGCAGGAAAATGGCTGCGACATCGGCTTTAGATGGAATGGCAAAGAATACGAACTGGTGGCTGACTTGCAATATTGGCAGCAAAATCTTTCTGTGGATGGATTTTTGCGCCAGGTAACACAGCGCTATGCTTACCAAACAGTAATGAAAGAAACTGCTCGTGTTGGCTTTCAAGTTGCTGAAGAACAAAAAAATGAAGATGGTTCAATTCGCCTGGTAGTACAACGCTGGAGTGCGTAATGGCTGATTTTCTGCCGTCGCCGGAAGAAGAAGATAACCGTTCCGGTTTGGAACCAGAACTAGGGGGTTTTTTACGGGATGCCCCAGAACGTTCTGGTTTAGAACCGGAACTTGGTGGTGTGTTTCGTCAAACGGGTGTTTATGTTGACGAAATTACCTGTATTGGTTGTAAGCACTGCGCTCATGTTGCGCGTAACACTTTTTACATTGAACCAGATTATGGGCGATCGCGAGTAATTCGCCAAGATGGGGACGCCGAAGAAATCATCCAAGAAGCAATTGACACTTGTCCGGTTGATTGCATCCATTGGGTTGATTACACTGAACTCAAAAAGTTAGAAGAAGAGCGCAAATATCAAGTAATTCCTGTAGTAGGTTATCCGGTGGAACAAGCGGTGGCTGCTAGCGAACGGCGACGTAAAAAGCAAAAGTTAAGGAGCAAGAAATCCCGTTATTAAGATAAAAAAAATTAAACCAATAAATATAGTAAAGGACTGGTACAGCCAGTCCTTTAATTTTTTAACACCAAGCATATTGCTTGATAATTGACCATTAGCCAAAAAATATCCCCTACTTCACAAGCGTGGTTGGCAACAGACGCAAAAAGTAGGGGTTTGTAAATTTTATTTTATTGTTAAAACTACTTAACAGACACAGCATCGACATCAATGGTGCTTGCAGTGGAGGTAGTACCCTCAGTGGTATTTGATGCTTCGGTATTTAAATTACCTTTACGAGCTTTCCAGCCTTCAATCACTAACCCAGATACTTCACTTACCAGCAAAGTCAAAAGGAAAACATCATCAATCTGCCCAACGATGGGAAAAACATCAGGGAGAATATCAAATGGGCTTGCCAAATAAACTAATGTACCTAAAACTACCCACCAGCGGTATTTAGGGTTACGAAGCAAATCACGATACCAGGTATAAACTGATTGAATTGAAAATTTCATATCTTGAACCTCCAGTTATTTTTAATTCTGACAAATTATCTTCTAAACTCCCGGTGGGAATAACCGTCCCAATTAGTCTGGAAGACGCTACAAATCCAGAGGGGAGTGGGGAGATGAGGGCATAGGGAAAGGGAAAAGGTTAAAGGTTAAAGGGAAAAGGAATAAATTTAATCTTTCCCCTTTTCCCCTTACCCCTTTCCCTTTCTCTATGCCCTATGCCCATTAATCTCTAAAATTAATAATGCTTGGGGATAGTTGCTTTAGTTTTGGAGGGAGGAAATTTAAACAGTGGATATCTTAGATTTGTTTTATAAGGGCGGGCCAGCGATGTGGCCTTTGCTGGTTCTGTCGATTTTGTCTTTGAGTGTAATTTTTGAGCGTTTGTGGTTCTGGCTGCGAATTTTAACTCAAGAAAAGCAAATAGTCGATCGCGTCCTAGATGCTGCCCATGATGATTGGCAAGTGGCTGCTGATATTGCAAGACAAGCAAATAATCAGCCTGTGGGGCGTTTTCTTTATGCACCTTTACACTTGGGCAAAAGTGATGCGGAAACCTTTCGCTTAGCTTTGGAGTCCACAGCCGAAGATGAATTAGCTGGAATGCGGCGGGGCGAAAAACTTTTAGAAGCGGTAATTGCCCTGGCACCACTACTAGGATTATTGGGTACAGTTTTGGGTTTAATCCAGTCTTTGCGGGCAATTCGGATTGGGGATTTGGGAACTGAATCTACTGCTGGGGTAACTACTGGTATTGGTGAATCGTTGATTAGTACAGCAGCAGGACTAATAGTTGCCATCATTAGCTTGGTATTCTATCGCCTATTTCAAGGTTTTGTAGTTAACCAAGTCAAAGTTTTTCGTCGGGCGGGGAATGAGTTGGAATTACTCTACCGCCAGTCTCCGCCGGATTTTAGTAATATTACATCACCAGTTGTGCGAGACAATTTAACCCTACCGCGCAAACAAGGGAAAAACAGGTTTTCTGAACCTCCCCAACCCCCGAATTCACCTGAATAGTAGTCAAAAATTCAACTTCTAAACCAGGCTATTAAATTGAGAAAATGAAAGTTAATCTGCATACTCCCATCGAAGAAGCCCAAATTCAAATTATTCCTTTAATTGATGTTGTTTTTTGTATTTTGACGTTTTTTTTGTTAGCGGCACTGCAATTTACGCGCCAACAGGCAATAAATGTTGATTTGCCGAAAGCCAGCACCAAATCTGTATCTGCGATCGCGTCACAAAGCGGTAGTCAGATTGTAACCATCGATGCCGTTGGCAACACTTACATAGAAAAACAACCCGTAAAACGTGAGGATTTGGCACAAAGGTTAAAACTTTACCTGCAAGCAAATCCCAATGGCGTTATAGTGCTGAATGCTTCCCGCACAGCAACTTATAATGATGTGATTGAAACACTAGATTTGTTGCGGCAAGTAGGGGGCGATCGCGTTTCTTTAGGAATTATTCCTGGCCCATCTCAATCACCAACAAACCCACTCAACCAACCTCCTGTGCCTTCTTTCCCAGTTAATCCCGGTGAAGCACCAGTTCCAGGCATCAACCCTGAAGGTAATCTTACCCCCAGATTTCCCTCCGTGCCGGGACAAAACATCAGCCCGATTAATCCCGATATTTCTAACCCAGCAGTACCTGTAGCACCTGGAAGCCAATCTACTCCAAAAAGGTGAAATGGGGCGGGTTGACTGGTGACTGGTGATTGGGCCATGTGGCAGAGGGGCAGAAGGGAAAAACTCATCTCCCCTTCTCCCCTGCTTTCTGCCTCCTTATTTCCCCGGTTCCTAAACCTAAAGATATCCAGAATAAAATTTGAGTAGAGAAAAAAATTCTGTTAATTTACAAATAATTGGTTGAGTTTTAAAGATTGATCCATAGGTAGGCTGAGTAGCTTATCATCAGTTGCCATTCACGTTTCAGGGGTTGTGGCATGAATATAGTGACGCTTTTAATTGTTTGGATAGTAACAGCTATCAGCTTGTTAATAATTAGTAAATTGCCTGTGGGAGTTGAAATTGATACTCCAGGCAAAGCCTTCTTTTCCGCAGCTGTACTAGGTATTGTAACAGCAATAGTCCGACCGATTTTAAGCCTTGTCTTCGCAGTACCAAATTTACTTACGTTCGACTTGTTGTCCAGCATTTTCACTTTTATGATTGCTGTAGTTTGTTTTAGTATTGCGGCTTGGTTAGTGGAAGGATTTCGTTTGCGCTACGGGGTTTGGAGTGCTGTTATTGGAGCATTTGCGCTAACTTTAATTAACAGCTTAATCTACAAAATATTGGGTGTATGAAATCAAAAGTTAGGAGTTAGGAGTTAGGAATTAGGAGTTAGGATTTGAAGAAAATTCTACATTCCCAATTCAAAAGTTAATAGGAGTTAAGAGTTAAACAAGATTTTGCATTCCAAATTCCTAACTCCTCACTCTTAACTCCTAACTTCTCATTCATCACTATTCATTGGAATTTGGGGGAGCAACTTGAGTAGTTGATTGTTGTTTGCGTTGTTCGCGCTTTTTGCGATCTGCTGAAAGCATATCTGCCATTACTGCCAGTGCTTGCACCATTTTGTCTAGATTAGAACGGTATAGTTCCAAATCCTTGATGAATTTATCATCAGATAAATGTAACCCAGCAGCGATAGCTTTCAATGCTTCGGTGAGTCGTTTTTCATCTTTGACTAGTTCTGCATCTGATAATTCCAACAGAGAAAATACACCGATTGCAAACAACCGATTATATTTAAAGTTAGAATTATTGGCGATCGCTTGCAATTGTGCCTGCAAGTCAGCATCTCTATCTAAGTTACTGGTTTGACTCAGCCAAGCAATTAAATCTTGAATTGGCAAATCTTTAGCTACATTTCGCAATCTTTCAGCATCTTGTCGATAGCGTTGCGGGTCTTGTTCTATAGCCTGACATAGGGCGTTAAAAATAGATTCTCGATCCCGTTCTGGTTGATAGCCTTCCATGAAGCGGTCAAAAGTAGTGACGACGCCCAAGGCATAAATTGGATTGTAGCTAAAATCAATATTTACTGACAGCAGATGCATTTCCACCATCAATTCTTCTACTACCCGACGATAAATAGTGTTAATCGGACGGGTATGCAGATTGTAGAAAGTTCGCTTTGTATCAGAGACAGTACGGACGTTATTCACAAAGAAAATCTTAAGGGCGACGTATTCTTATTTTCCCGCTTAAAGGGTACTTTGCCAAGTTAAGGTTTTCGCTAGCGACAGTCTATAGACCGAAAACTTTTCCACAAGAACTGTCATTTTATCCATATACAGCGTTTTTCAGGTAAATGAAAACTACACCACAGGTAGGGGCAAACGCCTGTAGTTCAAGGGAAATTTGAGCCTACAGCTTTACAATTATCTGTATCTCACAAAGTGTAATGAAAATTTTTTACCACAAAAAAAATAAAAATAATAATTCACAATTGACAGTCAATTTAGTCTAAAATTTAAAATCAAGTCAAAAAAGCGGCTGAAATTTAGCTAAATCTTACAAGAGAAACTTGCCATCCTCCCAAAAAATGGAGAGCGCCGAAAGCCGACGCTCTTACGTTCCTAGTGATTGTCAACCACGAATATCTTCAAATTTGACAAGACCATCGCCAAAATTTTTCGGTCTAATGACGGTTTCTTTTACAATATAAAGAAATCAAAATCAGTTTGTGAGTTAATAGCCACAAGGGCTAAAAACAACTTTAAAAACTCATCAATCTCCTTTATGAACTTCTCGCCACAGTTGATTGCTTTAGGTGAGTACCTAGCCGGTGAATTTGACAATCGAGAACAAGCCATAGCAGAACCAGTTTGGTATGTCCACCTGCGCCTGTGGCAAAGACCAGTTAATCTATTCCCAGAAGATAGCATCACCTTGTTTGCCGAACAGGCTAATATCATTAATCTAGATAGACCCTACCGCCAACGAATTATGCGGTTGTCTCAGGGAAGTGATTCTGATGCGCCTCTGAAAGTGCAATATTATATGCTTCAAAATCCAGAAGCATTCCAAGGCGCAGGGGATAATTCAACATTGCTAAACACACTCTCACCAGATCTATTAGATTTACTGCCAGGTTGTATCCTCAAAGTTAATTGCGAAACATTAGCTGGCGATCGCTACAAGTTTACCGCTACTCCGTTACCACAAACTCGTTGCACTTTTACTTATCTGGGAAATACCGTGGAAGTTTCCTTGGGCTTTGAAGCCACACGAGCAGAATTTTACAGCTACGACAAAGGAATTAACTCAGTAACTGGACAAGCAACTTGGGGAGCGATTATGGGGCCTTATCGTTACACAAAGCGAAATCAGTATTGAGTAAGATCGAGTTATGAACTATGAGTTATGAGTTATGAATTTTCAATAAACTCCTCGCTCTTAACCCCTCACTCCTCACTCTTAACTCCTCACTCCTCACTCTTAACTCCTAACCCCTAACTCTTTTCTTAGCTGGCGATACTACGAGGTACACCTTCTAAAGCTTCCTCTTCAGTTTCAAAAATTTCAAACACAGTATCCATCATTGTCACTTCAAAGACGAGTTTGGCTTCTGGATGTACATTACAGATACGGAAACTACCCTTGACTTTATCTGCATCACGCATTCCAGCTACCAAAGAGGTGAGACCGGAACTATCAATAAAATTGACCTGACCCAGATTTACAACTACATGGCGACTGAGTTTAGAAATACACTCCTGTAACTTTAAGCGAAATTGCCAAGCCGTGGTGATGTCTAGGCGACCTGCTGGTGTTAAGACAATCACGGTATTTCCGTCTTGGGTTGTATAACTTTTTTGGTCTATATGAATCACTTAAGCCCTCCCCGTGGCATTCTTTTTAAATTAACTAGCTACAGAACCGTTATAATGCTGCCACTTGAGATTAGCAAGCTACAGCTAAAATTGTCACTTTTTTCTGCTAAGTGCTTATCTTTAGTAGTTTAACTCACCAAAACAGTGCTGAGTAGCAATTTTAAATGGGCATTGGGGAGTGGGGAGTTAGGAGTTAGGAGTTAGGAGTTAGGAGTTAGGAGTTATTTTTCCCTTTACCCATCTCCCTATCTCCCTATCTCCCTACTCCCGACTATTTCCAATTGATCCAATCTTGGGGTTTCAAGAAGGTTTCATACAACTCGGCTTCTGGGGTATTGGGTTCTGGCTGATAGCCGTATTCCCAGCGCACCAAGGGTGGTAGGGACATAAGAATTGATTCGGTGCGTCCGTTGGTTTGCAGACCAAAAATTGTACCTCGGTCGTAAACCAAGTTGAATTCTACATATCGTCCCCGGCGATAGAGTTGGAAATTGCGTTGGCGATCGCCATATTCAATTCCATGCCGTCGTTCTACAATTGGCACATAGGCTGGTAAAAATGCTCTGCCACAGTCTTGTACAAAAGCAAACAAATCTTCCCAACTACGTAGCGCTGGTTCTCCCACGTGATTGCTATGAATAGCTGCTTGTCCATTGGGATCGGGGCCGCGATATAAAGTACCCCGACCATCTTGGTAATCAAAAAATAGACCACCTACACCCCTGGTTTCACCGCGATGTTTGAGGTAGAAATATTCGTCACACCAACGCTTAAACACTGGGTAATAATCTGGGTGGTGTTGGTCGCAAGCTTGTTTTAAAGTTTTATGTAAATGTATGACATCTTCAGCAAAGGGATAGTATGGAGTCAAGTCTAGACCACCGCCAAACCACCATACAGGCCCTGCTTCAAAGTAGCGATAGTTTAAATGCACTGTAGGTACGTAGGGATTACGGGGATGTAACACCATTGAAGTACCAGTAGCATAAAACCCGTGTCCTGCGGCTTCAGGACGTTGAGCTAAGATTGAGGGCGGTAAATGGGAACCCCAAACTTCAGAAAAATTAACGCCACCTTGTTCAAATATTGCACCTTCGCGGAGGACACGCGATCGCCCTCCACCCCCTTCTGGGCGTTCCCAACTATCTTCATTAAATTTACCTACACCATCCAGTTCTGCCAAAGTTTCCGTAATCTCGTCTTGCAGCTGTTTCATAAACTGACTGACTCTTGTTTTAGCGTCAGTTGGTGGCAAAGACTTGGATGATTCCGCTGCTACAGTTGGTATTTGCGAGTTGGTCAACATAGATTCCCGAACCTAAATTACAATTTCCAGAAAGCCACAAATTTCTCATCTTAAAATTTGGGGAAAACTGCACCAACAATCAAGCTCTATTTGCCCAACCTGCTTTTTTCTTACTGGTCAAGCATTTATTAGGATTGATGGGCATCACTAGAGTTATTTTCCCTCACAATGCGTATAGGCTTGTATGTTGAATAAGTTTTTTTTGAAATTTTTAATTGGAATATTCTCGTATAAACACTAAAATTTAGTCTTAACCTTGAGGTATCGAGGGTTTGACTCCTGTACTCAAAACTTCTGTGCCATATCTATATGTTTATGATGTTGGCGTTGCTGTGCCCAAAGTAATTTTGAGACAGTTTTGGTCTAGGGTTAAGCTGAGTTGCCCAAGATACCAGAGTTACCAGAAAGTGTCTAGCGAGGAGGGGGATTAGGAAAATGCAAGGTTGGTTATCCAAATTCATCCACCGCAAACGTCGTCGGTTTTGCGCTTCTCTGGTGCGGACATATCAAGAGATTAGTTCTGCTTCTGTAGATGAACTGTGGCACAAAGTAGTTGATTTAACAGATGTTTCTTGGCATCCACTACTTAAAAGTACTAACGTGCCCTACGGATTAGTACCCAAACCAGGATTAATTTTTCATGCTGTAACACGCTTTTCGCCGATTCCCATCCGGATTTTTGTGGAACGCGTTAATCCCAGAGAAATGCTGAGTATCCGAGTTCTAGCCATTCCTGGCATAGAAGAACGAGTAACCTACCAAGTAGAATCAACAGTTTGTGGAACTTGTTTATCTTATTCTGTAACACTACGCGGTTGGTTGTCACCCCTAATTTGGTCTTTATCTCGTCCCTATGCAGACCGCGTTGCTCGTTCTTTAGTGGAAGCAGTAGAAAAGGCGGCATTACCAGCAGTATCTGGGAAGAAAAAATCTCTTAATGACAGTTGTTTTGATTTTTAGATATGGGGCATGGAGCAAATGCCCAATAAAGTTAAGATTCTATTAGGTAATCATCCAGTTTCCTAAGTTTTATTACGGCAGCGATCGCGAAAATACCAATCTGCTCTTGCTTTTATTTGCATCCAGTTAATAGCTAAGATGCTGACTAGGATTGTATTTCGTCATTTTCAACAGAAGTCAAGAGCTTCTGCCTTTCTTAAATCAGAACTTCGGTAAATCTTGGAATACTTCGACTACGCTCAGTACAAGTTTTGAATTTTTATGTACGATGTCCTTGATTCTCACTCTGTCCTAGAAGTGTTGCGACCAGTGCAAGACCCAGAACTTCGCAAAAGTCTGGTGGAATTAAATATGATTCGCAACGTCAAAATCGATGGTGGTAAAGTTAGCTTTACTTTAGTTTTAACTACTCCTGCCTGTCCTTTACGTGAATTTATTGTTGAAGATTGTCAAAAAGCTGTTAAAAAACTACCAGGCGTTACAGATGTCAGCGTAGAAGTAACCGCAGAAACACCACAACAAAAAAGTTTGCCAGACCGCACTGGTATTTCTGGAGTAAAAAATATCATTGCTGTTTCCAGTGGTAAAGGAGGCGTTGGTAAAAGTACTGTGGCGGTGAATGTCGCAGTGGCTTTAGCGCAAACTGGTGCGAAAGTCGGCTTACTAGACGCTGATATTTACGGGCCTAATGACCCAACAATGTTAGGGTTAGCTGATGCCGAAATTGCTGTGCGTTCCACTGAAAAAGGTGAAATCCTCGAACCTGCTTTTAATCACGGCGTCAAATTGGTTTCAATGGGCTTTTTGATTGACCGAGATCAACCAGTGATTTGGCGCGGGCCAATGCTAAATGGTGTAATTCGCCAGTTTCTCTATCAAGTGCAATGGGGAGAATTGGACTATTTAATTGTAGATATGCCACCGGGAACTGGAGATGCTCAGTTAACTTTAACCCAAGCAGTACCGATGGCAGGGGCAGTAATTGTTACCACACCGCAAAATGTCGCGCTGTTAGATTCCCGTAAGGGATTGCGGATGTTTCAGCAAATGAACGTCCCGGTATTGGGAATTGTGGAAAACATGAGTTATTTTATTCCCCCGGATATGCCAGATAAGCAGTATGACATTTTTGGTTCCGGTGGTGGTTCTAAAACTGCTGCTGAATTGGAAGTGCCGCTTTTAGGCTGTGTACCACTAGAAATTTCCACGCGAGTTGGTGGCGATAATGGTGTGCCAATAGTCGTTGCTGATCCAGATTCAGCTTCAGCAAAAGCATTAAAAGCGATCGCTTTGAATATCGCTGGTAAAGTATCAGTTGCAGCTTTGACATAATAAATTTTAACTCTATCTGTTTCTTGGGCTATAGCCTGGGAATACTAGGGACTGGACATTGGGGACTGGGAAGATGAGGAGATGGGGAGGTGGGGGAGGTAGGGGAAAGGTTAAAGGGTAAAGGGTAAAGGGATAAATTGAACCTTTCCCCCTTACCCCTTTCCCTTTCACGATTCCCTGGAAAGCCCTGTTTGGCCCATGCCCCATGCCCAATGCCCAATGCCCAACAATTAAACCTAAAGTCTAGACTGACACAATGTTATTAAAAAGATCGCTCCCCAAAGTTCGCTGGAAGTCTTGGGTTAAGCCTTGGCAACATGTAGATTGGTTATTATTTTTTTTACCAGTCGCTGCCAGTATTTTTGGCGGCATCATGATCCTGAGTACGGAACTCAAGCAGCCAGTAACTGACTGGTGGTGGCACTGGTTAGTGGCTGGTATCGGTACACTTATAGCACTGTTTTTAGCTCGTATCCGTTATGACATTTTGATGCAGTACCACTGGGTAACCTACGCACTCACGAATTTCAGCTTAATTGCCGTGATGATTGCCGGTACTAGTGCTAAAGGGGCACAGCGGTGGATTAGTATCGCTGGCTTTAATGTGCAACCCTCAGAGTTTGCCAAAGTCGGTATGATTATTACCTTAGCAGCCTTATTACACAAGCGCACTGCTTCTAATCTCGAAAGTGTTTTCCGTATACTGGCAATCACCGCTGTACCTTGGGGACTAGTATTTTTACAGCCAGATTTAGCAACATCAATGGTATTTGGGGCCATCGTGTTGGGAATGCTTTACTGGGCCAATGCTAACCCTGGGTGGCTAATTCTAATGATTTCCCCTGTGATTGCTGCCATTTTGTTCAGCATATCTTGGCCTTTAACACAGCCGATAGTTTTATTCAAAGAGTTATCTTTTGGCCCCTTGGGCATAGTTTGGTCAATTGCTATGGCCATCATTGGTTGGCGAACTCTACCTTGGCGTCGATTTTGTTTGGGTACTATCGGTGCGTGGAGTCTGAATATCCTGGGTGGCGAATTAGGAGTTTTTGCCTGGAATCATATTTTGAAACCCTATCAAAAAGACCGACTAACCGTATTCATGGATCCAGATCACGATCCCCTTGGTGCTGGTTATCACTTAATTCAATCTCGCATTGCCATTGGTGCAGGTGAAATTTGGGGATGGGGTCTATTCAAAGGCCCCATGACCCAACTTAATTTTGTTCCAGAACAACACACAGACTTTATTTTCTCCGCAGTAGGCGAAGAATTCGGTTTTGTTGGTTGTTTGGTAGTACTGTTTGTTTTTTGCTTAATTTGCCTTCGTTTACTGCATGTTGCTCAAAATGCCACAGACAATTTCGGTTCGTTGTTGGCTATTGGCGTTTTGTCCATGATTGTGTTTCAGTTAATTGTCAACGTTGGTATGACTGTCGGCTTAGCGCCTGTAGCAGGAATTCCCTTACCTTGGATGAGTTACGGACGTTCTGCTATGCTGACTAACTTCATTTCCTTAGGGATAGTAGAATCAGTAGCAAATTTTCGCCAACGGCAGAAGTATTATTGATTGGGCATTGGGCAAACAGGACTTTCCAGGGAATGGTGAAAGGGAAAGGGGTAAGGGGGAAAGGTTAGATTTATCCCTTTACCCTTTACCCCTTTAACCTTTCCCCTACCTGATAGTCTCCCTTGTCTTCCTTGTCTCGCCATGCCCATGCCCAATGACTGTTAACAAGTATTAAGCTATTAACAGGAAACAAGTGAGGCCAAAAAGATGATTCTGCCTGGAGCAACTGTTCGCGTCAAGAATCCCGCAGATACCTACTATCGCTCTGAAGGACTCGTGCAAAGAGTGAGTGATGGTAAGGTAGCTGTATTGTTTGAAGGTGGTAACTGGGATAAATTAATTACCTTCCGCCTGAAGGAATTAGAACTCGTGGAAACCACAGCCGGACGTAAAAAAGGAAAATAGATTAGTTAGAAGTTAGGAGTTAGGAGTTAGGAGTTATTATTGTTCAACTCCTAACTCCTAACTCTTAACTCAGTATTGCCATGCGCCTTCCTCTACCACAGTTTGACAGAAGCGATCGCCATCCCAATCACTTTGCCGAGGTGATTGAAACTAGTACTACTGAATTTTTGGCACAGTGTTTGGAACCAGAAGATTTAAGCTTTCCGTCGATGCCGCCTTTTGGTAGTTGGGTTTGTGGTGTGGATGAAGAATCTGGCAATCTTGTTTACGGTGTGGTATATCATGCCACAACCATGCCCATAGATTCCGTACACCGAGCTAGAGCTTTGGGATTGTCGTTGCAGGACTTACGTGAAGAACAACCCCAGATATTTGCTATGCTCAGAACAGAATTTCGAGCTGTCATCGTTGGATTTGAACTATCTTCACAAAATCCAAGTTATAACCGAAGAGTATATCAGTATCTACCACCCCGTCCTCCGCAAATTCATCAAGCTGTTTATCGGTGCGAAGCTGAAGCCATCGTTAAATTTACTGAAGAATTGGATTTTTTGCGGACACTCCTTTGCATCAACAGTGCGCCAGTGGACGCCTTGACCGCAGCTGCTATTCGAGATGTATATCAGTTACGTAAAGCTGACCGAGAATGGTTAATTAAAGCTGGGCGGAACCTGAGCGTATTACTTAAAGACGATTACGATCGCTTGCGGTTCATTTTGAGCCAAATCCACCCGTAGGTAGTTAGTTCTTAGACAATTGTCTAGTTTAGTGTAAGTTAAGATTTTTGATTTTTCCTCAAGCGGCTCCTACGTTCATTTATATCTATCGAGCGTTCGTCCTCAAGGCGATCGCAGTTTTACCATAGCCTCATCAATTCCTACCTATGGAACTAATATCACAAGTTCTTGCTCTGGAACCAACTTCGCAAGTTCTTAGCAAGGAACCAATTGTTTCCTTTGCTATTTTGCTCGCAGTAATCTTAGTTATACCTATTATGTTTGAGCGACTAAGATTACCAGGATTAGTAGGTTTAGTTTTCTCTGGACTAGTACTTGGCCCTTCGGGCTGGCATCTATTTCAATCCAACTCGCCGATGATTAACCTACTATCAGATATCGGGTTAGTATACTTGCTATTTGTTGCAGGGCTAGAAGTAGATTTAGAAAAGTTCCGCAAAAGAAAAAGTCGTGCCTTTGGATTTGCTAGCTTGACTTTCAGTGTGCCACTAATTATCGGAACTTTAGTAGGTTTGATTTTAGGCTATGGCTGGACTACTTCGATTTTAATTGGCTCTTTATTTGCTTCCTACACTCTTTTGGCATATCCCATAATCACTCGTTTGGGAGTGGTAAATAATGAAGCTGTTACTGTCACCATTGGAGCCACAATTTTTACAGATATTGGCGCAATCTTAATATTGGGCGTTTGTGTGGCTATAGTTCGTAACCAGGTATTCAGCTTTGGTCAATTACTCACATTGTCCGGTTGGTTAATAATTTACTCTGTTGCCGTTGTTGCAGGATTTGATTGGGCAGGTAAAGAGTTTTTTCGCCGTTCGGGAGACGATGAAGGAAACAAATTTTTGTTTGTGTTGCTTTCTGTATTTCTTGCTGTTGTAGGCGCTCAATTAATAAAAGTAGACAAAATTGTTGGTGCTTTTTTGGTGGGTTTGGCAGTTAATGAAGCTGTCGGTGAAGGGCCAGTGAAAGAAAAGGTGGTATTTATTGGCAGTGTACTATTTATTCCGATTTTCTTTGTTGACCTTGGTTTACTAATCAATTTACCTGCTTATTTGCATAATCTCAGCGCCATCAAATTAACGCTGTTAATTATAGTCTGCTTGATTGCCAGCAAATCCATCGCAGCTTTGTTGACCAAACTAGTTTACCGCTACAACTGGCAAGAAATCCTCACCATGTGGTCGCTATCAATTCCCCAGGTGAGTACAACCTTAGCCGGAACGTTAGTAGGATATCGGGCTGGATTATTTTCATCAGAAATATTACACAGCATTATTATTTTAATGGTGGTAACCTCTACCTTGGGGCCATTCATTACTAGTCGGATAGCCGTTGGTTTGACCTCCTCCCCAACCGTAGATGCACCAGCAACAAATTTAGCCGATGGCGATACACCAGAAACAGATAATGCTTTGACTATAGTTGTACCTGTGTATAATCCTCAAACGCAGCAGTACTTAATTGAAATGGCAGCATTATTGGCGCGTCAGTCAAAGGGTAAAATTGTACCGCTAGCGATCGCTAATGCTACTGCTCACATGGATGCACCGCAGTTAGAAGCCTCTCTAGAACGCAGCGAACGCTTATTAACAAAAGCCACCGCCCAAAGTCGAGTATTGGGTGTAGCCGCAGAATCGATACTGCGAATTGATGATGCTTTTGCTCAGGGAATTAGCAGAGCTGCCCGCGAACAAAAAGCTAGTTTAATTGTCATGGGTTGGGGTAAACGTACTGGCTTGCGAGCATTATTATTTGGAAATGTGGTTGATGGAGTGCTTTGGGCTGCCCATTGTCCTGTAGCAGTCACACGTTTAGTGGAATCACCAAAAAAAATTCAGCGTATCCTAGTACCAATAGAAAATTTAACAGCACCGATATTGCAGCCCGTACAATTTGCTCAAATGTTGGCACAGGCAAATCAAAGCCACATTACTGTACTCAATGTGTGCGATCGCCGCACCAGTTCTAGTAAAATTGCTTGGAGGCGATCGCACCTCTCACTTCTAGTGTCTAAATTAGCTCTGCCCAATACCCCAGAAATTCAAATTATCGCTCATGAAAATGTAGCCCAAGCAATTTTGCAAGCAGCACGGTTATATGATTTAGTGGTTTTACCTTTTATACGCAATCGCACCAGCCCCGGAGGATTAGCTATTAGCGATGTCACAACTGAGTTAGCTAGACAACTCACCTGTTCCATTGTCATGCTCGGAGAACCACAACGAACTCAAACCAATGTAGTTATTTCCAATACTGGTACTGGCAATAGCATTACATCTGCTGTATGATATAAATCAAAAGACTGGGGCTGTGATGGCATACCCTGGTAAAGAACTTGGAAGTAAAAAAATATTCCATACAAGACTGTTAACTGTGAACCGTCAACAGTCAACAGTCTGAATCGGTGGGAAGAACTGATTTTCGCCACACTCTTCGTCTTGGCAATAAATGTATCGACTCTAATGGCTAGGGACTTCCAAGTAAAAAATATTTCACAGAAGACTGTTGACCCTTCTCCTATGGTCGCCGCTACGCGTAGCTTGCTTCCACGTAGTGGTACGACTTCGCTCAGGGTCAAGGCTTCGACTCCGCTCAGCCTTGACCGTTGACCGTTGACAGTCAGTAGTCAACGACCCCAAGCGGAATAATTTATTTTTTGGAGTTACCGCACAGTAAAAACATTTTATATTATTGAAGATTTGATGAACTTTAGGTAAAAGACAACAACTGTTAGACAATGTTTGTTATTTTGCTGGTTAAATTGTTAACAAAGTAGGTTAAAACATAACAAAAGTACAACCTTAAACAGTTTTTGATTAGGGGTTGCTCATTTTTAGTTCTGTATTTTTGTGCCCAAGCTGGGTAACCTAAAAGATAAGTGCAATAGCTACTGAAAATATTTGTAAGTAATTGGGAAACTATGAGAATTTTGGTGACGGGCGGTGCTGGGTTTATTGGTTCCCATCTCATCGACCGACTAATGAACGAAGGGCATGAAATAATATGCTTAGATAATTTTTATACAGGTCATAAACGTAACATTCTTAAATGGTTAGGTCATCCGTACTTTGAATTAATTCGCCACGATATTACCGAACCAATTCGCCTAGAAGTCGATCAAATTTATCATTTAGCTTGTCCTGCTTCTCCAGTACATTATCAATACAACCCAGTAAAAACCGTTAAAACTAACGTGATGGGAACGCTGAATATGTTGGGGCTGGCCAAGCGCGTGAAAGCTAGGTTTTTCTTAGCATCAACTAGCGAAGTATACGGAGATCCAGAAATTCATCCCCAAACCGAAGAATACAGAGGTAGTGTTAATCCCATTGGTATACGTTCTTGTTACGACGAAGGTAAAAGAATCGCTGAAACTCTAGCATTTGATTATTACAGGCAAAATAAAGTTGATATTCGAGTTGCTCGGATATTTAATACATACGGGCCGAGAATGTTAGAAAATGATGGTCGGGTAGTGAGTAACTTTATAGTTCAAGCCTTGCGAGGTACTCCTTTAACAGTTTATGGAGATGGTTCGCAAACCCGGAGTTTTTGCTACGTTTCCGATTTGGTGGAAGGATTTATTCGCCTGATGAATGGCGATTATGTCGGCCCAGTAAATTTGGGTAATCCAGGAGAGTATACAATTTTACAATTGGCACAAGCTGTGCAAAACATGATTAATCCAGATGCACAGATTAAATTCGAGCCGCTACCTTCCGACGACCCCCGGCGTCGCCAACCCGATATTACAAAGGCGAAAACTTGGTTAAATTGGGAACCTACCATTCCTTTGCAAGAGGGGTTAAAACTAACAATAGAAGATTTCCGCGATCGCATGAACAGCGATACTAAAAATTCAGCCTCATGAGCAGCACCTAGTCTTGCTCTCAAGTTTCCTGCAAGCTTATCCTATTTGGTAGCCGGTACTTTAAGTGGCTGTGTTTCCTCTCGGTGTATAAGTGTCATATTGACTATTTCTTTTGTTAAACTAACGCTGAATTAAGCGAGGAGTTAAAAATGCGTGTTTGCGTAATTGGTACTGGTTACGTCGGTTTAGTTACAGGTGCTTGCTTAGCTCATATTGGGCATGATGTCATTTGCGTAGACAACAACGAAGAAAAAGTCAAATTAATGAAATCTGGTCAGTCTCCGATTTTTGAACCGGGACTTTCAGAAATCATGCAGTCTGCTATTCAAGCAGATAAAATTCATTTCACCAGCGATTTGGCTGCCGGAGTCGCCCACGGAGAAATTCTGTTTATTGCTGTAGGAACACCACCTTTACCAACTGGTGAGAGCGATACTCGTTATGTTGAAGCTGTGGCCCGTGGTATTGGGACAAACCTCAACAATGGCTACAAAGTCATTGTGAATAAATCAACAGTACCCATTGGTTCAGGTGACTGGGTGCGGATGATTGTTCTAGACGGTATCGCTGAACGGCAGAAAACTTTGGTAGCCGCAGGTGGCGTATCTGAAGAAAAATCACCTGAGTTTGTCGCCGAGTTTGATGTCGTCAGCAATCCAGAATTTTTGCGTGAAGGTTCAGCAGTTTACGACACCTTCAACCCTGATCGCATTGTACTAGGAGGCAACAGTCCCAGAGCAATAGCCTTAATGGAACAACTGTATGCCCCAATTGTAGAACGCAAATACGCAGCCGATCCATCCTTACCTCCAGTACCAATTCTGGCAACAGACCTCAGTTCAGCGGAAATGATCAAATATGCCGCTAATGCCTTTTTGGCCACTAAGATTAGTTTTATCAATGAAGTTGCTAACATTTGCGATCGCGTTGGTGCTGATGTTACTCAAGTCGCTAAAGGTATCGGTCTAGACTCCCGCATTGGTAACAAATTCTTACAAGCCGGCATTGGTTGGGGTGGTTCTTGCTTCCCCAAAGATGTCTCCGCCCTCATTCATACTGCTGATGACTATGGCTATGAAGCAGAATTGCTCAAATCCGCAGTCAACGTCAACGACCGCCAACGTTTAATTGCTCTCGAAAAACTGCAACAAGTCCTGAAAATCCTCAAAGGCAAAACTGTTGGGCTACTTGGTCTCACCTTCAAGCCTGATACCGATGATATGCGCGATGCTCCAGCCCTCAACTTAATTGAACAACTCAACCGACTAGGAGCTAAAGTCAAAGCCTACGACCCTATTGTTTCTCAAACAGGTATGCGTCATGGCCTTTCTGGTGTGTTAGTAGAAACCGACGCTGAAAGATTAGCCGACGGCTGCGATGCTTTAGTACTAGTCACCGAATGGAAACAGTTCAGTACTCTTGACTACCTGAAGATGGCAAAATTAATGGCTCACCCCGTAATTATTGATGGTCGTAACTTCCTCGACCCCGAAGTAATGGTGCGGGCTGGATTCCAATATGTAGGAATTGGAAGATAAAGCATTTTGCCATAAATCAGAATAGAGAATTGTAAATTCTCTATTTTGCGACATTAAATTTCAAATTTCTAGCTTTTTTAAATCAAAAGGGTCATAACAATGTTGTGGCTCTTTTATTTTTCGTATTCAACAAGATTTATAGCAAGGGAGACAGGGGAGCAGGGTAATACGGTTCGGGGAAAGGGAAAAGGGGAAAGGGGAAAGGGGAAAGGGGAAAGGTTTCAAATACATGCTTTACCCCTTACGCCTTAACCTTGTCCCAGACTACAAGGGAAGTTCATACTGCTTATCCGAACCGTATTGGGGAGCAGGGGAGCAGGAGAGATGAGTTCTTCCCTTCTGCCCCTCTACCCCATGCCTCATGCCCAATAGACCTGCCTTGAAAAGGCTGAAACAACGCAAAATCCTTCTAATATCATTTTCATTGTTCCTTGTGAGCGCAGCTCATGGAGTAAGAGTGCAAAAGTACTTTTTGCACTCTTGTGAGAAAAGAGATGCATCTTTATTTGGGAAAGGGAAAATACCAAACCTTTCCCCCTTTCCCCTTCCCCTTTTCCCGACTTCTGCAAGAAGTCTAATGACAATTCCTACTAGTTTAAAATTTATATAATTCTGCTATAAACATTTTGGCTATCAAACTCCAAATAATCACTCAAGAGTTACGTGGAATTCGCTCTATTTCAGCATATCCACTGAAAATTAGTTTTTGACCTTCGGTTTCTAATCGGTTGAGTCGCATCTTCACTCCATCAAGGTCAAATCGGTCTAAGTCAACCATATGATCCAAAATTTCCACCAGTGCTAAGCTCAAGGTTTGGGAAATTTCGCGTTGTGCTTCTGGTATTTGATCGAGCTGAATTTTTGGGTCTTTAAAGGAAACTCGCCGCCGCTTTTCAATACCGATGGTGAGAGTCATACTTAAAGGTACAAGTTCGCCATTATTTAAATCTGCTTTGGCTTCCAGCTGCAACTGATTTCCCGGTAATAGCTGTACCTGGACTTCGGTAAAGGAAACCGGTTGACCGCCAGATAATGCTGTTAAAGATGGTACAGTGAGGTTAAGCAAACGCTTTTTCACTAATTCAGCTTTGAAAGCATGGTTAATGCCTGCTTCTGACAAGATTACCTGAGCGACTGCCTGAGTAGGTTGTTTGAGGGTAAGTTTGCCACTTAAAACTGAGCCGAAATCAATAGACACCGCATCGGTTTCAAATGACATCTCCTCCACCGCAAAATCTTTGCGGATTAGTAAGCCCCGACCGCTCATTTTGAAGCTATCAATGCTGCCTTGCAACAGTTTGCTAGAAGGATAACAGCGCACAAAGACTTCTACTGACTCGCTTTGAGTAAACAAGTGGCGAATCGTTTGGCTGGCGACTGTGTTGAGCATCTGCTCTCCCCAATCTGTGCCTTTAGGATTTTGTAAACCAGTAAGTCCGCCGAACATGTGGTTTTTAGTCTCTAGAAGTTCTTTGTACTTTTGTAACAAATTGTGAACGATAGAGCAAGCGATCCCATGATTGATTCTTTCAATGACCAAAGTCAGGATCGTTAATGTTACCAGATAAAATGTGTCTAATATTACTTTTTATAATTAATGTGATTTAATGCGATCGCCAACTTGACTTTGTAGGAAATTACGCTGCATCCGGTGGTCATGTTTGTTATGTGCAAGAACAAATCTAATTCTGACTTTTTTTAGCGAAGTCCATACTAAATTCTGCTGTAATTCCCTTAAGATATCTATTGTTTAAGATATCTACTATGTTTGCTCAAGTTAAATACTCTAAGTATCATGCTCTCGGAAATGATTATTTAGTTATTTCTCCTGAAAATTTAGCATTTGAATTAACCCCAGAAAGAATAGAGCGAATTTGCCATAGAAATTTTGGCATTGGCTCAGATGGTATTCTCTTTGGCCCCTTACCAGCCAAAAATGCGAAATTTGGATTGCGGATTTTTAATCCAGATGGTAGTGAGGCAGAAAAAAGTGGTAACGGTTTGAGAATCTTTTGTCGTTATTTGTGGGATAACCAAATTGTTCAAGAAGAAGAATTTGAAATTGACACCCTTGGCGGGCGAGTCCAAGGGCGGGTTAGCGAATCGGGTAGAAGTGTTCGAGTAGAAATGGGTCGTGTAAGCTTCCAAAGTGAAAAAATTCCCGTGACAGGACACTCAAGAGAAGTTCTCCAAGAAAGTATTACCGTCGCCGACCAAATTTTTAGCTTTTGTGCAGCCACCATTGGAAATCCACACTGCGTTATTCAGCTACCGGAAGTCACACCCGAAATTGCTAAACAGTATGGTTCTTTGCTAGAAATTCATCCTTACTTTCCCAACCGTACCAACGTTCAGTTTATGAAAGTTAAAGATCGGCAAAA
This sequence comes from Nostoc sp. 2RC, assembly GCF_014222165.1. NCBI lineage: Bacteria > Bacillati > Cyanobacteriota > Cyanophyceae > Nostocales > Nostocaceae > Nostoc > Nostoc sp. 2RC. The sequence continues at coordinate 334 of NZ_JACKZU010000095.1, read as the reverse complement.
TATTCAAATTGAGATTTGGGAAAGAGGAGCAGGTTACACCTTAGCATCTGGCAGTAGTAGCAGTGCAGCGGCGGCTGTTGCCCACAAATTGAACTTGTGTGATTCAGAAATTACAGTTCATATGCCAGGAGGACAAATTGCGATCGCCATCAGTGATGATTTTACAGTTACCATGACCGGCTCCGTCACCAAAGTAGCTGAAGGTCTAATGTCCCTTGAGGTTTTTGAGTATTGAATATTGGGCATGGGGCAAGCAGGAAGTGTGGGAGGTGTGGGAGGTGTGGGAGGATGGTGAAGAAATTTTTCCCCCCTCTCTCCCCACACTCCCCACACT
>NZ_JACKZU010000094.1:0-23572 GCF_014222165.1 Nostoc sp. 2RC | reverse complement strand
ATATAAATTCAACCAAGCTATGGAGTTTAAATTGTCTAATTTCAGTGAATTAATTGCAATCTTTGAACGTATTGCTAAAGGTGAAGGCGTACAAACTGACACATCAACTGTCATTAGTATACTAACAAATCTTGGAGTAGCAGCAGATGACATACAGAAATTCACATCAATATTAAATACAGATAGACAGCAAGTCTATCAAATTGTCTTGCAATTAGGCAAAAATAATTACAACATGGGCAAAGCCCAAAGTAATCAATTTGGCGAAATCTACAACGGCATAAATCCAGAATTAATCAAGGAAGTTTTGCGAGAAGTATTACAAGAGGTTTTTAGTAACACAAGTATTAACACATTAGCTAAAAATTTACCAGCAGTTGATTATGAGATAACTGAAAAACTAGAATGCATAAATTCAGAAATATCTCAATATTTACCCACATCAGAACTTCCAGCTATTTCAACCTTTGATTTTGAAACGGTAACAGTAGGTAAGCAGGGAAACATTACTAAACGTTCTATTAAACAAGCAGAATACTTTGTAGAAGATTTGAACAAGGGTGTTGAACTAAAAATGGTTTCTATACCTGGTGGTTCATTTACAATGGGAGCATCTAAAGATGAATCTGGAACAGTAGAGGATGAACGACCTCAACATTTAGTCACTCTTAAACCTTTCTTTCTCGGTAAATATCCTATTACTCAAGCACAGTGGCGAGAGGTTGCAAATTTTCCAAAAATCAAATGCAAACTTGAATCCGAGCCATCATATTTTCGAGGAGATAAATTACCTGTAGAGTGTATTTCTTGGTATGAAGCACAAGAATTTTGTGCTAGACTCTCACAAAAAACAGGACGAGTTTATCGTTTACCTAGTGAAGCTGAATGGGAATATGCCTGTCGTGCTAATACAACATCTCCATTTTATTGTGGTGCAATAGTTACGAGAGATTTAGCGAATTATCATGAGGAACAGCAAACACATTTTCGTGTGAGTCAAACCAGCGAAGTCGGAATTTTTCCTGGTAATAGCTTTGGATTATATGATATGCACGGTAATGTTTGGGAATGGTGTGCTGACTATCAACATGAAGATTATCAAGACGCACCATCAGATGGTAGTGCATGGACAATAGATGGGAATCCAGAATATAGAATGCTTCGGGGTGGTGCTTGGGATTATGATTTTAATTATTGTCGTTCTGCATCTCGCTATTTTGAAAATCCCAGTACACGCAATGAATCATTTAGTTTTCGAGTAGTGTGTTGTCTTGAAAATGCCTAAACCATTAAATATTGTTTTACTTGGTTTTTGATTTCGGAGATTAAAGTTGATTCTAAAATTTTTATGCTAGTTTCTTGACGAATCTGAGCTTTTGTATTGCTACGATTCTTAATGCAGTAATATCTGTAGGGGTGAGAAAGCCAATTCCAACTACCAACGACAGCAAATTTAGAGTCACAAATTAAAATTCTCTCGTTTGTACCTTGACTTCGTTTGTATTTTTCTTTCCCTAAAGGACGTAGTGTTAAATCTGGATATTGAGGAACTAATTTTCTCAAATGGTTTTCCGCTTTAATGTCATTATCATCAATGCCATCAGGATCCATATAACCATAAATTACTTCTATCTTTATTCCTCTTTGTAAAGCCGATACTATCTCTCTAGCAAACCGCTCTGGTTCTGAGTTCTTATGTATACCACGAATCCAAGGTGTAACAATTGTGATTTCTTCTTCAGCTTCATCAATAGCTGTTTTTAAAATATCTAAATGGTCACAATCAAGAACGAGCGTAGCTCCTGGCCTCTGTTCAGGAATTTCATTTTTGGACTTGTACTCAAAAATTTCGCCATGTTCTCGAATATGTTCTACAAGTTTACGGGTATAACCTTGAGCTTTTTCTAACCTATAAAGATTACCAACTAAAATAAACAGTTCTTCTGCTCTAGATACGGCAACATTAAGGAAATTAGGTTTAGAGTTTAGCCAATCACAGCTACGATTATCTTGTGGTCTGCATACTTTTGTAGATAAAATTATTACTCGCTTCTGTGAACCTTGAAATTGATGAATCGTCCCAATTGCTTCTTTTTGTAACCCAGACAGTTCTTTTTGTTTTGGTAAACTATGCTTCAAAGCTTGAGCATGAATGCTGAATGGAGAAATAACACCAATATCTTCTGGTGAGTAACCTTGACTAATCAAATGCTTGATTACTTCACTGACTACAGCCACCTCTTCTGCATTGACATTGTTCTGTATACTTCCCTCGACGTGGTACGCAACTAGGTTTGTTGTTAATAGAGATGATGCAGGTTTTGTCTTTACTTGTAACCCATATCCTACGATGCGATCGCAAAATTGAATAATACTAGGCTGACAACGGTAATGCTCAACTAGCTTAATTCCTTGACCAGCATCACCGTCTTCCCCACTTGCACCCGCCGCTCGATGATAGGTAGTAGCTAGTTCTGTTTCTTCAGGACTGTAAAGATGATAATCAAGTTCAGATAGTCCTCTTTTAATAAAGGCTGAATCACGGTATTGTTCGCCTCTTGGATTACTTAAATTAATAATGGGTTCAATCTGAAGTGGATCTCCCACAATAATGGCATTGCGACACCTAAACAACAAAGGAAATGTCTGATGCTGTGGTATCATTCCCGCTTCATCTACAATAATTCTATCAATGCAATCAGTAACACACGGCAGCATATTTTTTACTGAAAGCAAGGTGCTGGTAATAACTGGGAATATTAAACTGATAGCTTTTAGATTTTCTTCTAATTTTTCTAAATTTTGGGAAAAATATCTACGGTTTCTCTCACTGCCTGTGATGAAGTTTGAATATGCAGTTAAAGCCTTTTTTACATCTTCTTTATTGCGTAATGCTTCTTGCTTGAGCAATTGCCGCGATAATTCAAATAATCTTTTATGTTCTTCATGATAATCAACATGAAAGTCATGATAAAAGTCTTTTAAGTTGATTTTTAATCTATTTTCTAAGGCTACCAATTCAGTGCTTATCGAATGAAGCTCATTAGTGAATCTCTGCGTTTTTTCTACGCCTTCTCTTAAGTGATTTTTGATATTTTGGAATTCTATAGTGCGTTCTATTCTTGTATTAACATAGCCTAATTCTTGAATGAAAATACTCCGATTATTAGGGTTTTTCACAGGAAAAGGAGTATCAATAGTTTGTAAAATATACTGTTCACATTTGGATGCCGTTTTTTTCAAAATTTGTTGTTCCGTACTGCGAGTTAGCCAAAGTATAAATCTTTTCCACCAAGGAGTGTTACTTTCTGGTAAGTGCGATCTCGCATTTTCAAAAATCAGCTGAATTTTTTGATAGACATCTATTGGCAGCTTTTCATAAAGGTGTAGTTCCTTAGCTTTTCTCTCAGACTGAACTTGGGTTATTTTCAAACTCTCTATTTCTACTTCAAGCTGTTGAATTTTTTTCTGTAGCTGAGGTTGCTGTATTTCATCCGCATCACGTTGACGACGTAAGTTTATATAGTGATTTTCTTGAGTTTTTAAATTAGCTACTATTGTTTTAATTTCTTCTGATAGAGAATTATATATATTTTCGTCAAAGCTTTGTTTATCAAGTAATTCAATAATAGCAAATTGGATAGCATCTTTAGCTCCACCCTCTGCTTTAATATTAGTCTTACTTCCTCCTTTTAGATAAAAAAACTTATCCTTTAAAGGCTTTTCTTTTAAGTATTCATCTAGTTTTTCAATAACATTTTCAACGGCTTTATTTACTGTACTGCTAACAACTGTCAAGTTATTGATGTCTTCCCCTGTTTCGAGTAATGTGAGCGCACGCTTAACAACTTGCTGGGCTATGACATGAAGAATCAGTGTAGTTTTACCAGAACCCGGAGGCCCTTGAACTGCTGTTATAGGTTCAGTTTGAGCGTGTTTTAGTGCTTGCAGTTGAGAGTCAGTTGGGGGATGGGTTGAGAAAGCTCCTGTATATGTTATCTTGTGGGCAGGAAGTTGAGGCTTGCCAAATAAATATTCATAGGCTGGATGCTTAGATTTAAACCAATTTTTTGCACTGGACTTAATATTTTTTAAATCAGGTTTGAGATTTATATGAAAGTTACTGACTGAGAATTTGAATAAATAAGGCTTGTATTCAATATTATATGGATGCAATTGTAGTTGATTCATCCAGCCTTCATAGGTGTCAAATTCCAGTCCAAAGGTACTTTTGAGAAACTGTGCGAACCCATCTTGGGTATTTAACTGCTCTCTTTGTTCATCGTCAAGTTTGAGAAATCTTGCTAAATTGTCCCCAGCTTCTACTAATTCCAAATTGTCAAGATTCCATCCGTCCTCTTGATACTCTCCTTTGAGGATGGATGTCACATCTAAGCTAAACAAAGGATAATACTCAGATTTCCCCTGGTTGACAGTCGAGAGTTGAGGAAAGGATAAAACCCAAATAGTGTCTTCTTGAGCAGTGTCTTCGCTAACTTTCCGTTTGATTTCAGCAAAATCATTTTGATTAATTTTTATCAAATTACCATTTAGCTCTACACCACTCAACACAGCCTCATTACCTGGAACTTTGGCATTGTTTAAATCTACTAAAACAATGAATTCTAACCATGCGTTGAGAATTGCTTCTATTTTGCTGGCTCTATTCAAAACTTCCTCCAGGTAATTACAAACAGATAGACGTACTAAATAACGCTAGATAACTCAGGAACCTTGCCAAATTATCTATGTAATTCTAACTGTATCACTTTTGTATTACTCACATTGTCACGAGATAATTACATATCTCTAAAAATCATTTTTATTCTCTAGAAAAAAATAATTGAGTTAGGGTGTAGAAAATAATTGTTGTATTAATTGCTATCATTAATCACGGGATTACCTATACCTACATTAATGTTGTATTTTGAATTTTTCTGAGTCACAATTTGAATAACCGAATTATTGGTACTTGGTTGATTAAAAGCCCCAGGTTCAGGTTCAATCTCCGGTTCACCTTCAAAGGGTAATCCTTTCGGCTCAGTTTCACCGCCTGCGTAGTATGCCAGGATAAAGTTATCAGCTTGCTCAAAATTATTTAAAATGGGATGCTGGCGATCGCGCGTTCTTCTCGGTACGACTTCACGCGCATACATAGCTAAATCTGCAACCCGCACATAACCATCCTTTTGCGAAGCTCCTTTACCTGCTAAGGCTTCGATTAAGGCTAGTGTAAAAGCACTGTAGGGTCTACCTGCAAAAGATTTTTCATCGGCTTGGGAGGAAGCGATCACAAATCGTCCTTTTCCTTGATGAAACAATGCTTGAGCCTCTGGCGGAAGCGGTGCTTTTTGGGCTTCATAACCTAATTTTGATGTATCTACTAAGCCACCAGCATGGCAACAATCTAATAATATTAACAGCTTCTTTGCGGCAATTGCTTGTAGCTTGGTAATAAATTCTGTACCACTAATCCCTGTTTTATGTAGTTTGGTCTGGTCATAGCCAAAAGGCATTAAATAATAGGCTTCACCTATAGGACTATTGACTTGATAACCATGCCCAGAAAAATAGACAATTACTGTAGAATCAGGTGTAGTTGATTGAGCTAATTTGTCTAGAGCTGCAAGGATTTCTTCTCGGTTTGCCTGTTCTTTAGTCAACAAATGCACCTGTTGGGGTGGATAGGCGCAGCGTTCCGCGTCTTTGAGGATATTGGCAAAACCGACAGCATCATCTACGGTGTTGGATAAATCACCACCAACCCCAACAATACAAGCATGACCTTGGCTAAAGACTTTGTTCACTTTTGATTAAGTATTAGGTAGTATGGCTATAATTTAGCACCTATCTTCAGGTATGAAAATTAGGCGTTTTGATATTTTAAAAATTCTACTTTTATCATTGGTTATTTTGATAAAATCTCCAGCTTTGGCTCAAGCAGAGGTTATAACTAACCCCAAAACAATTACAATCAATGCAACCAGAGGAGAAAATGTCACCCGCACGATTACGCTGCGGACTAGCGAGAAAGTAAGTAATTTAAAAGTAATTACTGTAGATTTATTGAGTGCTGATAATAGTTCAGTTTTACCAGCACGCACAATTAAACTGACTTCACCACCTACTCAAATCAATCCTCAAGAATTGATTAGTTTACCAATCCAGTTTGAGTTGCATAATTCTTCCAGTGGAGAATTTACAGGTGAAATAGTATTAACCTATGAGGCTGGAGAAAAAACCATTCCTGTAATTGTCAGACTCAAAGATCCTTGGCCATTACCTCTAACTGTATTGGTGTTGGGAATCCTCATTGGTATGGCGGTTTCTGCCTACAGTAGCCAAGGAAAGTTAAGTGATGAAGTAACAGTTAATTTAGAGAATTTGCGTACTCAAATTGCGGCGGATCGAGTTGAAGCACGAGCATTTTGGTCGCGGGCTGATATTTATCTTAATATTGCCAAACAAGCACGCGATGCCAAACAAATTGTTGAGGCGCAAGCAGCAATTAATAATGCGAAGGAAGTTTGGCATAAATGGATCCAACAACGCCCTGATTGGGATATTTTGTTTCGCTATTATGACAAACTCCGTCAACGCCTTGACCGAGAGGACTTAAAAGAAGATACATCGGCTCTCTATATTCAAGTTATAGAGCGAGATTTAGAACAAGCTTTACAAAATGCTCCTGTTCTTACAACAGCAAATGAATTGCAACAAGGTCTAGATAAAATATCTCAACAAATTAATACTTATATTCAATTAAAAACACAGCTAGAAAAACTAAAAAACTTAATAGGAGGGTTAGAAGATAGTAACCAACGCTATGAATGGGAAGATAAAGCATCTAAATTAACGCAGAGATTGTATATGTTAATGCCTGCTCAAGAAACTGAGATACAGACTTTACAATCCGAAATTAATACAGGTATAGAAAAAGTAAGGGTGTTAGAAATTCAGGTTTTTAATGAAGAAAAAGGTATTGATGGTATTCCTGAAGTTGGTATGGTGATTCAAGCCCCGTCAGTATTAGAGAAAGAAGCTTTACAAGTGCAATTTTTAACTAAAACAGGAAAGGCGATCGCCAGCTTATGGGAAACTGCAAACGGGCGGTTGAAATTGTTTTATCTCTCCAGTTATCTGATTTCCTTTACTGTGTTGGCAGGTAGTGGTTTTAACCAATTGTATTGGACTAAACCCACTTTTGGGGCTAATGGTTGGGGTGATTATTTTGCTTTGTTAGCATTGGGTTTTGGCGCAGAAGCTACTCGGAATGTTGTAACACAGGTAGCTCGTAAAGCTGATGAATCAAGCTCATAAATTGGTAGGAAATTATGATAATGTAATTAGCTTATATGGACTATAAAATCTAAAATTTTCTCAATTTTTTGAATAACTATAAATATGCCTAATCGTGAAAATATAAGCGATATTTTTGACCGTATGCCAACTCATCTTTGCTTTGCGATCGCCTTAGTAGATGAACTGAATATAAAAACCAGAGAAGCTATCCAAACAACTAACCCATTTGATCTGCGAGTAGATATGCTTTGGTACGAGATCCCAGTGGTTTACGAACTAAACCAGCAGCAGTTGTACTTCTATGAAAAGCCCACAAGTATTTGGGAGCAATTTAAAGGAGAAATTGTCTGGAAACAATTGCGAGAAATTATCCAGCAAATTTTAAGTGGTTAATATGGCATAGCAGTTTCAGTTGGTAAAACTGGAAATGGAAATTGCTCGTCTGCGTAAAATCGTGCCATCAACTAGGCTACCTCATTACGCTTAATTGCCAATTCGATTTCATCAGAATGGGCTTCTGCATACACCCAAGCATTAGCTAAATCTGTAGCTGTAATGCTGGGATAACTTGTCAAAAGGTCAGCATCACTGTATCCAAGATGACGAGCTTCCACAAGTACCCAAACAGGAATACGAGTTTTCGCTATGCGTGCTTCTCCACCACATACTCCAGGGGTTTTCTCAATTCCTTGCCAACTGCTACTAAGGCTTTGAGCAAGTAACTGTATAGCCTGGACTTTTTCATCAGGACTGAGGGCAAGAAGTTGTTGTTCTAACTCTTTGAGTGTCACAGATATCATCCTTGGATAATCTTGTCAGGCTACATTTACAATTTTATATTTGACCCAAAAGTTAACCTCGATTTTTGACCAAATTACTAATCTATTATTCACAAGTATTCAATGACACATCATAAACAGATCCAAGAAACTCTGCATCGAGTTGAGAATAGACAGCAAACTGATGAAGATATAACATTTTTACGTCAGTTACTTTTGGCTGGCGATCGCCAAATCATATCACAACTAGGTAAATACAACGTTAATATTGGCGAAGGTAGAGACATCCATATAGGCGATTGCATCTACCAAACCTGGGATGAACAAGCCATCCAAGCTTTAGTTCAAGCCATTCAAAAAGTAACTTGGCGATGTGTCGCTAGTTTAACAGAGAATGATTACACTCAAGTTGAAAGTCAATCCACTGGAATTCAAATTATAGATAAATTAGCCAAAAATTTAACTGATTTTTCTCAACAATCTGTGATGCGTTATGGATTAAAACTAGCTTTTAGTCCTCATCAAAAATATTTTATTAGTAGTGGCAATCAAGTTATTAAACGTTGGCAGACAAACACACGAGAAAGACTACAAGAAATTTCTGTTCCCTTTTCTGCAACAGGCATTTTTGATTTATGGTTTACATCTGTAGCCATTAGTCCAGATGCTCAATTAATTGCTGCTTGTAAAGCTTATCAAATATATATTTGGCGTTTAGGCACATCAAATCCGCTTCATACGTTTAGTAAAACTCTTTTGAGTAATTTTTTAGATGTTTTTGGTTTTGATTCAGTCACTTTTAGTCCTAATGACAAAATATTAGCTGCTAATGATAATCATGATATTAAATTGTGGGATGTAGAAAGCGGCAAAGAAATTGCTAAATTATCAGGGCATTCTGATAAAGTAACCTGTGTTGCTTTCAACCCAAAAAATCAACGTATTCTTGCTAGTTGTAGTTACGATAAAACTATCAAACTATGGGATATAGATAGGCAAAGATGTTTAAGCACACTTACAGCACATCGAGACGCTATTTATACACTTGCATTTAGTCCAGATGGAGAAATATTAGCGAGTGGCAGCAATGACAATAAGATTAAACTTTGGTATTTAAATACTGGAGAAACCCCTCAGACTCTCCAACAACATTCAGATGCCGTTACTTGCCTTGTATTTAGTCCAGACGGTAAAACTTTATTCAGTGGTAGTAATGATGAAACAATTGTAGAGTGGAAAATTACTGAAAACGAATTCCAGATTTTCCCTGAACGACATCGCAGAGGTGTGACATCAATTGCAATTAGCCCAGATGGAAAAATGCTAATAAGTGGAGGTCGAGATCAGACCATTAAAGTTTGGCAGCGATAAAATCAGGTTATGTTTACAACAGTGATAGAAAGAAGTTACTTAGTTGCGATCGCCATCTCAACCCAAATCAAAATTTCCTGCTTGAATCATCATCAAAATGACCACCCTTGAAGAATTAAACGCCATACTTGAGCGCATCGTCAAAAAACAGCAGACTGAGGCTGATATAACAGTCCTGCAAAAATGGCTTAGTGGTAGTGGTCAGATTGTCTCTCAGCAAGGGAAATATCCGGTCAACCTGGGACAAGGACAGGAAATTCACATAGGCGATACCTTTGGTGGGCTTTGCCTACGCACTTATTACGGCGCAGATACAGAAATAATCAGAGAAATAATTCGGTCTCTACTTGAGGAACTAAAAGGTACTGGTCAATTTACCGCATTTAAAGAGCAGAACCAGCAGTCTGTTGATGAACTGGTGCAAAAAGTGCGATCGCGCATTCATGATGATATTCAGCGATTACATAGCACGATGCCACTATGGAGTGTAGATCGCTGGGTTCCTTTAGGTGATTTGTTTGTGGATGTGAACATTCTAGAGGAACTAAGCAGTAGTCGTAGGTCAGAACTTGATGAACTATATATAGCGATCGCGTAGGTAACTTAGCAATGTGATTTCGATGCTTGGCAAAGTCTTTTGCATAAGTACTAGGGCTGATTTGAGGTTTTTTGAATTCGCTATACTTGTCCCAAAGTTCATCTAATTCAGGTTTCGGCCGCTTTTACACCCAATTTACACCTATTTTTTGCCTAAAGACATCAAAAAATACCCAAAATTTTTCTAGGATTTAGAATTTTTTCTTGATTAATCAGATGTTATAAAGCAAAAACCCCTTGAAATCCAACGATTTCAAGGGGTCTGATTGTATGCCAGGAACCAGACTTGAACTGGTGACACGAGGATTTTCAGTCCTAGCTCTAATCTAGCTAAAACGCTTACCATACAAGGTTATTACACTTACTACAAAATAGTATTACCCCATTGGATGCAAGTTTACTGCAATAATAGACTCAGTAAGCAGCAAAAAGGGGTAGGTATGAGAGAAATTACACCAAGGGATAACAAGGGTTCCATTATCATTCGGTTCACTTATTCGGGTAAGGAATACTGTTTTAGTCCTCTGCCTGGTAGTAAATATGCTGACAAGTTTGCACTTGCAAAGGCAAAGGAGATTGCCAGTAACATACGTAACGACTGTATGGCAGGGTATTTTGACCCAACGTTGACAAAGTACAAGCCCAATGCATTACAAGGTAGAACAAAGGAAGCTGCTATTCGTGATGCCGAGGATGCAAGGGCTGAGTATGAAGCAAGGTTATCCGTTAACGCTGTTGACCTGTTGCAACTGTTTGAAGACTACACACTGTTCAAGTCTAAGACTCTGGCATCCAACAGCATGATTGATTACGACCGTATCAAAAACAAGATTAGGAGATGCCCTCACAAACTAGTGAGAGACGCTGTACAGATAATGCAATGGCTGGTGAATGATCATAAGGGTACTAGCACGAGTAGCCTTGAAAAGCAATGGAAGCTGATAAACGCTTGCTGTAAATGGGGTGTATCGACTGACAAGTTGCAATCAAACCCTTTTGAAGACAAAAAGAACTTGATACCATCTACCAAAAACACGGGAACCAGGGATGATATTAATCCCTTTAGCGATAATGAGCGTAAGCGGATAATTCAAGCGTTTTATGCTAGTGATAGTTATAAGTACTATGCTCCCTTAGTGGAATTCCTGTTTACTACTGGATGTCGCCCTGAAGAAGCCCTAGCGCTCCAATGGAAGCACGTTAAAGGTGCAAAGATTACCTTCTGTCAAAAGCTGACAGCAAGCGGCGAAATAGAAGCGGGTACAAAAACACAATCAAAGCGATCAATCACTATCAATGACCAACTTAGAAACGTTGTAGAGGGCATTAAGCCGGTAAAGTGTGATCAAGATGATTTTATATTCCCTGCCAAAAAAGGAGGGAATATAGACTGGCATAACTTTGCTAATAGGGCTTGGAAATCAGTACTTGGCACTCTACCAGACATCGAATATAGGAACCCTTATCAGATGAGACACACTGCTATCACAGAGATGGTTAGAAGTGGCAATGACAGTGCTATGGTCGCTAGATGGGTGGGGAATTCGGCAAACATGATCGTTAAAAGATACTTGGGTGATGTGAGCGATATAGTGATGCCATGTGGATAGATATGTGAGCAGCAAATGTTTCAATCGCTTGTAACGTATACATAGCAATGAATTGAGCATATCTTTACGCCGATAGTAATCAGAAGCAATACATATATGAGGGATGGTTAATGGACAAGTCTTGTTCGTGGTGACCACCCCTATTTTTATATACGTCGTTTATAACGACATAAATAACGTCGTTTATATCGTCGTTAAATATGTCGTATTGTTTTTAGGGGTATTCAGTACACTATTACTGGATGAAAAGCTGATATGTACGGTATACCTGCCAGGTCAAAACATGGAAGTGCTTTACATCAATGAATCAGTGTTATACCCCTTATTTTTAGTACGTCATTCACAACGACGTGTATAACGACATTAATAACGCCGTTCAAAACGTCGTGTGTTTTGTAAGGGGGGTACACCCGATATCAGCAATACCGATATCAGTACTTAAGCGCTACAATCCTTGCCATATAAGGCTTTGTCGTAACAATGACGTGTTTATACGGCGTTGAATAGCGTCATCAAACTTTTAAACCTATGGCGTTTTAAACGTCGTTTTCAGTGTTGCTACTGATGTCGCTGTTATTAGACAAGTCTTATATTGGGTACATCGAATACCACGCACACGACTGCTAGCAGCGCTAGAGACGATGATGCAAAAGTAAGCGATAAAACAGACACAACACACACGATACACACACAAGGTATAGCGGTAAATGGCAAGACAATTATCACTGCTTGACACAACAAAAACGTCACATCTGACATTAGTGCATACAGACTCTACACCCCACGTTCTGACAGAGAAGACATTACCAACGGTGGATGACGGCGATCAAGAGATACGCGATATTCCTGGTTACGAGGGTAGGTACTTTGCTAGTCGTGACGGTAAAATTTGGTCGTCTTGGCGTGGTAGCATCAAACCACTCAAGAGTTTCACACCTTACGACGGGAAACATACCGTTATTCTGTACAATGGCAGTGTTCGTTGTACACTTTGTGTTGACCGTCTGGTAGCGCTAACATTCATAGGGGAATGTCCATACACACACAAGCTCACACACGTTAATGGCGATCGCTCGGATAATCGCGCTAGCAACCTCAAGTACGTTACCAAAGGCAGAGCAAACAAGCGTAGTAACAGTGCTATTAGCAGTCAAGACACTACAGAGTTAACGGATAAGGAAGTAAGGGTTATCAGGGAATTATTACGCGATGGAAAGCTTACACAGGAACGTATAGCCGAGATATATGGCGTATCCAGACAGATGATACAGGTCATAAGTGCTAGTATTCAGTAAGAGCAGACTACGCGATAACATGAGTAGAATTTTAAAATACGACAAATAAGAACATCGTCGTTTTATACGTCGTCAATAACGACGTTATTTATGTCGTTTATAACGACGTTATAAAAAATACCGCACTAGGGTACAAACCTTGGTGTGTTTTGTTTTGAGTGCTTTTTTGATAATGGTTTTTAGTGCATTTTACGATCTACCCATAACGTTATGGTTAACCTGGTTATACCCCATTAACTGCCACCGTGACACACCTGGATACCACTGCTATCTAAAGTCGTGGTTGGCAAGTGATCGTCCTGCTACCACCCACTACAATCGCCACCAAGGCACTATTGCCGATATATAGGACAAATCCTATATTAGACAAATTTTATAACGGTGTAATGCCCTATGCTCAACATAGCCTTAAAACACTTACCAGTACCGTCATGACCAAACAGGGAACCTATAGGTTTCCTTTGTGTTGGCGATGTGTCAAAACAGTACGCATCCTGGTAACGCATCGCAAAAGTTCAGTACTACTGTATGACAAGTCATATATTGCACTTTTAATACATCATCGGCTAGACTAGGCGCTGAGGGTGGGCGGGAGAGATACCAACTACACACACACACGTTTCCCCCTACCCGTAGGGCGTAGCGACTTGCAGTGACCTTGCATCGTCTTTAACCGATACCCCATACTTGACTGGTGTGAGTGACCTATGTTCATACCAGTTTTTTGCGTCACTAGCAACAGTACTGATGACGGCTGTTAGTGCTACCAAGGCTACCAACGTGGTATTTACGCTGGATGCAAGTTTACTGCGAGTGGATGCAGGATGCAAGTTGTGTTTTTAGCTGAATTGTATGCCAGGAACCAGACTTGAACTGGTGACACGAGGATTTTCAGTCCTCTGCTCTACCGACTGAGCTATCCCGGCGGAGGCATTTATTTGAGCCACGATTAATAAATGTAGCAAAGATAAAACGAATTTGCAAGAGGTTGGAGAAAAATATTTATGTAGCTTTGAAGTTCACCTTAAACCAGATGACAACAGCTAAAAACACTAGAAACTGGACAAGAACGATACTCGGCCCAGAAGCTATGCTGAAAAGACCTGAGAAAATGATGCCAGTGATGCTGGTGCTGGAACCAACTATTACTGAAGTGACTAAAAAGCCACTAAAGTGGTGACTCATAAGTTTGGCAGTGGAGGCGGGAATAACCAAAAAGGCATTTACTAATAAAACGCCAACAGCTTTAATTGCTACAGCAACAGCCAGTGAAAGCAACACCACAAAAGCGTAGCGGTAAAATTGTACAGGAATACCTTGAACCTGAGCCACATCTGGGTTAAGTGTCAATAAAATTTGCTGTTGCAAAGTTGATAGTAAAAATATGGAACCACCCACAAGTATCAGCAGCGTCAAAATTAAATCTGTGGCATCCAGCCCTAGAATATCGCCAAATAGTACTGCCATCAAGTTGCCACGATATCCTTTGATGAAACTGGTGAGAATTAATCCGATCGCTAATGCCCCAGATAGCACTATACTAAGTACGCTATCGCTAGCTAAGTCGGTTTTGTCGATAAAGTAAAGGACAACAACACCAAAAATTAAGGTAAAAGGTAACAGCATCCAAGTAGGATTGAGCTGTAGCAGCACACCCAACGCCACACCTACCAATGCCGCATGGCCAACAGCATGACTGAAAAAAGACAGTTGGCGCAAGGTAACAAAACTACCCAACATCCCACCAAGTATTCCCATCAGTACAGCTTCCGCCATCGCCCGTTGCATAAAGGGGTATTGTAATAAGCTGACTAAGTTATTACCGTTGGCGATCGCTAGCCAAGCTATCTGACAATTATTAGAGAAATCCATACTTCTGGGCAATGCCCTTGATAAGTTAGCACAAGTAGGTTCGTAATGTATTGTATATTGTCAAGCCGAGTCAAGTTTTGAATTCAAGAAAAGTAGGGACAAGGGGGACAAGGAGAATAATTCTTAACCCCCCAGTCAACAATCAACAGTCAACAATCAAACTCAATTATGATTGTGCTGGTAGCGACTGAAAAGAGGGCCGTAGGTTGCTAAAAGATTTTGTGGTGAAAGGGCAATTTCTGGCTTTCCTGTGCAAACAATGGTTTGATTGAGACAAAGCACGCGATCGCAATGACGGCTTACCATATCAATATCATGGGAAACCTGCAATACTGTCCAACCTTCTTGCTGTTTTAATTCATTTAGCAATGCATAAAAATCTGCTGCGCCTTGTATATCAACTCCAGCAAAGGCTTCATCTAGTACTAGTAATTTCCGTGGCTTCACTAGACAATAAGCTAACAATACGCGCTTAAGCTGACCACCGCTAAGAGTACCAATAGGTTGATGCTGTAAATGATAAGCATCAGTTCGCCGTAAAGCTGCTGTTACTGCTAAGGACTTTTCTTGGTCTTGTGGCCACAACCTGAAAAAAAACGAATCTTCTTTTTTGCCTTTTGCCTTTTGCCTTTTACCTTCACTTGTCCATCCTAGTCCTACCAATTCTCTGACAGAAATGGGAAAGCTGCGGTCAAAAAAGAAATTTTGCGGCATGTACCCCAACAAGTGACGTAAATGCCCCAGCTTTGCAATTGGGCGATCGAATACTTCAATGGTACCAGCGCTTCGAGGTATCAAATCTAAAACGGCTTTAATCAGAGTACTTTTACCAGCACCATTGGGGCCAACTATAGCTGTATCTGTTCCTGGTGACAATTCAAAAGAAACATCTCTTACAGCTAGATGACTGCCTTGATAGACTGTTAATCCTTCTACTTTTAAGATAGCAATGTTATTAGTCATTGGTTATTGGGCATTGGGCATTGGCCAAACAGGGCATTGGGCATTTGTAATAGATAAAGGACAAAGAACAAATGACAAACCTATTTACATGCAGTTTCTAAAGTTTGTAAGTTAGCTTTCATTACTTTGAAATAATACTGTGGATCTGTTTCACCAGTTTCCACGGAATCCAAAGTCCGCAAATTTAACTTCAAGTCTTTTGATAAACTAGTGAGCAATTTATTATCTACTCCTGGTTCGCTAAATAAGGCTTTAACTTTATACTTTTTCACAGCTTTGATTGTATTTTGCACATCTGTTGGCGAAAGTTGATCTTCGGGAATTTCCACCACTGCAACTTGTTGGAGATTATAGCGTTTGGCTAAGTAGGGAAACGCATCATGAAAGGTGACAAAGGTGCAACTTGGAGTTTTTTGTAATGTCTGCTGAAATTCGCTGTTTAATACTTCTAATTCTTTAATGTAAGCCGCAGCATTAGCTTCATAAGTTGCTTTATTTGCTGGGTCGGCTGCTATTAAGCCATCACGAATGTTAGTTACTTGCTGTTTTGCCAAAACTGGATCTAACCAAACGTGGGGATTACCTTGACTGTGTTCGTGTTCGTGGTCTTCTTTATTTGTGGTTGTTTTCTCAACAGGTGAAATTTCATTTAAGGGTTTAATATCTTTACTCGCATCAATTTGTATTAATTTAGAGTTTTGAGCATTTTTGACCGTGCCTTGCAAAAATTCCTCCAACCCTAAACCATTTTTTACTAATACATTAGCAGTGGCGATCGCTTTCACATTTTCCGGTGTCGCTTGGTATTCATGTACCTCCGTACCAGGTGGTACTAAAATTTTGACATCTGCCGCATTTCCGGCCACTGCTTTAGTAAATAAATATATCGGCAAAAATGTAGTTACTACTTGAGTTTTTCCCGACTGTGCTGTGGGAATAGATGCAGCTTCCTGTGCTTGTGGTGACTGTTGGGCAGTTGTTCCTTGATTCGGATTTGATTCCCCACAGCCAGCAGTTGTTGACAATAATAGCAGAGCAATTAATGATACGATACCATTTCCCTGTCTGTGTGTTCTGAATATTCTCCAATTTCCCATTACGCTGTTTCCTCCCCAAAACCAATGCTTACTGTGGTTTTGCCACAATTATTTTTGACAATGATACTTATTCTACATCTTCATATTATAATAATTATCATTCTCACACAATATTATATTTAAGTATAAAAAAGTACAAAAATACTGGTTGAGATTAAATCTCTGCAATCAAGTTTCCCTAAAATAATTAGGATTTATTGACATATTTTGTTAAAAAGCTTGCATACTTCTGATAAGATTACTGACGAGTTTTTAATAAAAGTGCTTTGAAAAAAGCGCGGTGTGAGCGCAAATTATAGATTCAATGTGAGGAGAAAAATGCAAAAAGTTTGTCAATATCTGCTAGTTAGTCCAGCAGTATGCAGTGCAATGTTATTTCTTAGTACTGCTACATTTGCAGGTGAAACATCGGACACTTCCCCCATCAATCAAGGGCCAGTTGTAACAAGTCCAAGCACCAAAGTTGAGAACATCGCTGAAAATAAAACAATGGCACAAGTTACTTCAGTGTCTCAGTTGTCAGATGTGCAAACTACAGATTGGGCTTTCCAAGCGTTGCAATCGCTGGTGGAACGCTATGGTTGTATTGCAGGTTATCCAAATAGCACTTATCGTGGGAATCGGGCACTGACGCGATATGAGTTTGCTGCTGGTTTGAATGCTTGTTTAGATCGCGTGAATGAATTAATTGCCACAGCCACAGGTGATTTAGTTAACAAAGAAGATTTAGCCACATTACAAAAACTGCAAGAACAGTTTTCTGCCGAACTAGCAGCACTCCGGGGTCGTGTAGATGCCCTAGAAGCACGTACAGCTGAATTGGAAGCCAATCAGTTTTCCACCACAACCAAACTGCAAGGACAAGTTGTTGCCGTTGTTAGCGATGTGTTGTCAGGAAATACAGTCAATGGTGCAGAAATTACAGACGAAAATACAACTTTAGGGGTACGGGCGCGGGTAGAATTTGTTACTAGCTTTACAGGGCAAGATACACTGTTCACTAGAATCCAGGCGAATAATATTCTCAGCCCTAATATTGGTACACCAGAGGGCAATTTATTCTTTGCTGGCGAGGATGGTACCACTAGTGCTGCCATAGATGCACTGTATTACAAATTTCCTCTGGGCAAAAAGACACAAGTCATCGCCATTGCCAATGCAGGTGCAGCCGATGACTTGACAAGTACTGTCAACATCTTTGACGGCGATGGCGCTTTTGGTGCTTTGTCCACCTTCGGTACACGCAACCCAATTTATAACCAGATAAATGGCGCGGGATTAGGATTAACATACGAATTTAGCGAGAAATTAGCATTGAGTTTGGGGTATTTGAGTGGTACAGCTAATGACCCTACACCAAATAATGGTTTGTTCAACGGTTCTTATGGTGCTTTAGCACAGTTGACAGTTCAACCAAGCGATCGCATTTCTATTGGTTTAACTTACATCAATTCTTACAACCAACCGCTAGCCACAGGTAGCAATGCAGCAACCTTCCAAGATATCGCTGCTATCCAGGGTTTACCAGAAGAAGAAGTGGGATTTTCCAGTAATTCTTACGGTGTGCAAGCATCCATTGGTATTACTGACAATATAGTTTTAGGTGGTTGGGTAGGATACACCAACAGCCGCAGCTTGAGAGGAAACCGTGGAGACGTTGATATTTGGAACTATGCTGTTACCCTTGGCTTCCCTGACCTCGGTACAAAAGGTAGCTTAGCAGGTATTATTGCCGGTATAGAACCCAGAGTTACAAGTTCTAGCCTCGTGGGATTAGCTAGAGATGAGGATACATCCTACCATTTGGAAGCATTCTATCAATATAAACTCAGTGATAATATCACCATTACCCCAGGAGTCATTTGGCTAACATCTCCAGATCATAACAATGATAATGATGATGTTGTGATTGGTGCCCTGAGAACCACATTCAGTTTCTAATTTTGCAAATCTCAAAATCAAGACGCAAAATATAAGTTTGCGTCTTGATTTTGTATGCGATTTTCAATTACTTCCTTATCACTGTAAGAGTACTTAATTTTTTAAGTAATAGCAAAGAACCGAAACAAATAAATTAAGTAATTTTATGGCAGGAATAAAGTAAAAAATTTAATATTTTGATTTTATGAATACTTAATCATATTTCATGAAACGCCTAATACATTGACATAAGCGTAAAGTTATATACTTCTACAGTCAATTTATGGGGTCACAAATATTTTTTGTAGCCATCCCCTTTTCCACATCTAGCTTGCATATCCAAATTTGATGAAAGTCTTGCTAACTGGGCATCTTGTCCATTCCCATTATGCAATTGAAATGTGAGGAATTGATGACGTTAACGGTTAATTTTAAACCGTCTTTGACTTAATATAGCAGTCGCCACAATTGCGAAGACATTTCTCTATTCCCTTGAGATCAAAGACAAATATGTCTATTGCTATATTTGACAAACGATTCAGTAATTCATCTCACCAAAACCCAAGAAAAAGTTTGCTAATAACTACAAAAAGACCAGCCTCCCACAGCTGGTCTAAAAAATGTTTTTTCGCGTTGTCTTCTCAAGAGAGTTAAAACCCAATTGCGCGTTCCCAAAATGCAACGGGCAACTTTTCTTAACAATATTGTAACAGCCAACACAGATTTTTCAGAAAATTTCATCAAAAAAAGATATAACCAAAATTTAAAAGCGTCTATCTATAAGGAGAATTGGCTCTAACGGAGGGAGGAGATGGGGAGGCGATACGGTTCGGGGAAAGGGGAAAGGGCAAAGGGCAAAGGGCAAAGGGCAAAGGGCAAAGGGCAAAGGTTTCAAATACATCCTTTACCCCTTAACCTTTTCCCAGACCACAAGGGAAGTTCATACTGCTTATCCAAACCGTATTGGGGGAGGAGGGGAGATGAGTTTTTCCCCTATGCCCTATGCCCCATGCGCCATGCCCTATGCCCCATGCCCAATAACCAATTGTGGTTTCCCCCAAAGAATGCTCTCTTGTTTGTAAATGGCAATTCCGGGTTTTGCTCCTTTGGGTTTGTAGACGTGTTTTAGCTGAGTGTATACTACTGGTACTTGGTCACTCTGACGGGCGCGACTGTAGTAAGCGGTAAGATTAGCAACAAATTGCAAATCAGTTTCTTCTGCAACAGCACCGGGTTCAAGGCGTAGTAGTACATGGCTACCGGGAATTTCTTGAGCGTGGAACCAGAGGTCATAATCCCCAGCTACACGAAAAGTTAATTGGTCATTTTGGCGATTGTTGCGACCGATTAATACTTCAAAGCCGCTGGGAGTACGGTAATGATAAAAGTCGCTGATGGAGTTTTCATTGCTAGGGCGATCGCGGTACTCTGGATCTTGTAAATACTTTTGTCCAATGAGTTCTTCGCGAATTTCTTCTAAAGCTTGCAAATCTTCTGCTGTTTGGTAGCTGTCTATCTGTTCGATGGCAGCCTGCACTTGCTCTAAGTAATCAATTTCTGTCTGTACTTCTAATAGTAATGGTTCCACCGCAGAACGAGCGCGTTTAAGTTTTTGATGCTGTTTATAAAGACTTTGGGCATTTTGAACGGCGTTTTTATCCGGTTGTAGAGCAATAGCCACTGGCTGATTAGTCTCAAAATCTGGGATAATTATCTCCTTCATTCCTGGTTCCCAGTTTTGTAGGTGAGCCATTAATAAATCAGCTTTTTGTCGATATTCATCAGCTCGATCTGATTGCTGCAAGCGCGTCTTAAAGGTTTGAGCTTTGTTGTGTAGTTTCTCCAAAATATTATTTAATTTCTGACTCAATTGATGGCGCAATTGGGAAAATAACTGTTGATTGAGTTGGTCAGTGTAGTAAAGTTTGAGTAATTCTTGGGTGTCTTTGGCACTTTTCACACCACCCCAACCCATCACTGTGTAGCCATGTTCTGTCCAAGCTGGTTGAAATCGATCTGAATCTAAAGCTTGCAGCCATTCTTGCCAACGCTCAAACAATCTTTGCCAATCGTCAGGTTTAAGGGTATCAGTAGATGTTTCTGGTGGAATATTAGCTACTAACAACATTGACTCTAGCAAAGCAGCACTTAAACCACTATAACTTTTGAGTAATTGCCGCTTGATTGCTCCTGGTACTAAGCTTACTCGTTCTTGCCAACGTTGTTGAGATTCTTGTAAATTGGGGATAGTACCAGTGAGTTTGGGTGGTGTTTCGTAAGGTTGTCCGGTGAGGATGGGACGGACACTAGATTGTTGCTGACTGACTTGATGAGCAGGAGCGATGGTTATATTGCTGGCGTCGGTGAGAATGACATTGCTATACTTGCCCATAATTTCTACATACACATGATATAGGGCACTTTCTCCAGGACGCCGAGCAAATTGTAAATCAATAACACGTTCCCAAGGAGCGATCGCTTCAATTGCCACCAAGGCCAAACCACCCAATTGGTGTATTAGTTGCTGGCTGAAGGTGAAGGTATCGGGAATTCGCGGTGGTGGATCGCCGATACAAATATGTGCAGCTTGAGGATGCCAAGATATCTCTAGCCAACCCCGCTGTTTCAAGGTGCGTAATGCTATGACAATAGTGTAGCGATCGCGCTGGTAAACTTGCTCTGCTCTTGAGGGTAGCCAGTTTGTGCGTAGTTCGCTACAAGCAGCTTTTAGGGTGGTAAAGTCAACTGGTTGCACAAAAATTAATTATTAACCTGCAAATATCGATGCCCAGTATATGCTATCGCGTCTAGTTCACACTGGCATCACATAAAAAAGCGGTCAGCATTAATCAACTTAACCGCATTTGTCGTGCTATCAATATAAAACTTACCCACTCAAGTAGGTACAGACAAAGCTCAGCCCTTGTCTGTACCTACTGGTCTGTCCCATTAATTTTGATGAGTTTGTAGTAAGCACTTTAGTGCTTAAAAATCAAGGACTAAAGTCCTAACTACAAACTTATTTATCTCTCAGAACTAATGGGACAGACCACTACTCCCTATTTCAAAGACCTAGTAATACGAAGGGTAGCACCTGCGTACTACCCTACCAATGATTTACCTATAACCAAAGAAGGTTATTTTGTGAGTAATGCTGGTTCTAGTTCTTTGGGTGTTTCTCCCAAAATCTCTTTGTAGAGTTCGCCCAGTTGATTAGCAACGCCATCCCAACTAAACTTAGTTTCAACGCGCTTTCTACCAGCTTTACCTAATTCATCTCGCCATTGTGGATTCAAGAGAATTCTATCGATGGCATTGGCAAAAGCACCTACATCTTGGGCTGGTGCTAATAAACCAGTTTGTTCGTTCACCACAGTAAACTGAAGTCCTCCCACATCGCTTGCTACTACTGGTGTACCACTGGCCATAGCTTCAATGGCTACGAGTCCAAAGGGTTCATAGTGACTGGGAACAACGCAAACATCAGCTGCTGCGTAATAAGTTGGTAAGATATCTTGACTCAAACGACCAGGAAGCACGGTTAAATCACTCATCCCTAATTCGTTGACAATTTGCTCAATGCGATCGCGCTCGATTCCATCGCTATTACCTGGAGTGCTACCACCACCAATTATTAGCTTGAGGTTGTTGGACTCCCGTAATTGAGACTCATTGACTGCACGCACTAGGGTTTCTATACCTTTACGTGGATCGAAACGACCCACGTATAATACAATCTTGGCTTCTCCATCGATTCCCAATTCTAATCTGGCTGCATCTCGTTTGATGGAACCAAATCGCTGAATATCTGTACCGCAGGGAATGATATCGATATTGCCTTCACTAGAAACGAGCGATCGCATATGTTGATGTTCCTGCGGACTCGTCGCTACAATTCGTTCTGCTGTCTCCAGCACTTCTTTTTCTACAGCCAATCGCTGACTGGCAATCAACGGAATATTATCTATGGTGTTATATTTTACTGCTCCCAAAGAGTGGTATGTGTGAACCTGTTTAACTCCTTGGATTTTCTTCAATTCCATCCCTACCCAGCTAGAAAGCCAGTAATTAGTGTGAACTAATTGGTAGGTAATACCATTTTTCCCTTGAAATTTGAGGAAATTTTCGACAAATTCTGGGAGATACCCAAAAATATCATCTCGTGGCACAAACTCCAGGGGGCCTGCTTTTAAACGAATAGTTCGACAATTCTCACTATGTTGAACAATCGAGTCTTGCTCTAGACTTACCTTGCGGGTGAACATATCAACTTCCCATCCAAGCTGGGCTAAGGCTTCACCCACATAGCGCACGTAAACATTTTGTCCCCCGGCTTCTTCTTTCCCTATTTCAATCGCCGGGTCTCCGTGGACGGAAATCAAGGCGATGCGTTTTTCGGTGGTAGAGTTCATAGTTTGTGTGTTGCGGATTGTAACAAAGTTTTAGCCGATTTCAAGTAAGCAGCTAACAGCAGCACGCTTGCCTGAGTTATTTAAGAACTTTGATTATTATTGATTTTAATTTAATATCTCTAATATTTTTTTACATCTTCTGCCAGAAGTATACTTTCAGATTAAGTATATGTATTTAATTCTTTTATATATAAATGGCTATATTTATATTTAATACCTCTGATAGATGAAATTTTATTGTTTGTCTTGTTTGCGTAAAGCTAATTTTATAGATCTCATTATTAATGAGATAAATCATTGTTTATACTAGTACTAAATAAAAAATAGTTAAAATTCATACTCTTACTTCAGAAG
>NZ_JACKZU010000793.1:0-557 GCF_014222165.1 Nostoc sp. 2RC | reverse complement strand
CTCCCCACACTCCCCCATCTTCCCATCTCCCCTGCTCCCTACCTCCCCATCTCCTTCATCTCCCCATCGCCCTTCTTCGCAAGCGGAACCAAAATCTAGAGCCACCTCCGGGGCGGGGTAAATAACCAATACTGCCTCCCCAGCGTTCTAGTGTGATTCTACAAAAATAAAGACCTAAGCCGGCTCTGCCTGATTTATCTTTGCCTTGGGAGAATTTTTGAAATAAATGTTTTACCATTTCTGGTGGTACGCCAGAGCCGCGATCGTCTATGTTAACTAAAACATATTCTCCATCTAACTGGAGACTAATAGTTACTATAGAATCTTGAATGCTATAACGATAAGCATTCTCTAATAAATTAGAAATTACTCTATCTAAACGAGATTTTTCTCCTAGCACTCTCCAGTCTATTGTTGTGTCAATTTCGTTAGCAAGCTCTAATTGGATATTTTTCTGAGAAAAAGTAGGCTTGAAAAACTCAATTACTTCTTCTAGAGAATTTAAAATATTAGGTAATTCTTCAATATGAAAATTAGAATTTTCTAAGGAAATTATT
>NZ_JACKZU010000093.1:0-23660 GCF_014222165.1 Nostoc sp. 2RC | reverse complement strand
GATGAGGGAGTGTGGGGAGTGTGGGGAGTGTGGGGGGAAAGAGAATTTATGCTTCCCCCTCCTTCCTCCCACACCTCCCACACCTCCCACACTTCCTAGAAAGCTCCATGCCCAAAATTGACATCTCTCTCAGAATGATGATTGAGAGGGGACACAAACCTGATAGATTAAGCTATCAGCGAGTAAAAACTGGTGAAGATGAAAGTCCTGGTTATTGGTGGCGATGGGTATTGCGGTTGGGCAACTGCTCTTTACCTTTCTAATCAAGGTTATGAAGTTGGAATTTTAGATAGTTTGGTGCGGCGGCACTGGGATAATGAACTGGGTGTTGAAACTCTCACGCCCATCGCACCTATTCAGCAACGCCTCCAGCGCTGGCAAGATTTGACTGGTAAATCTATCGACCTGTTCGTTGGTGATATTACTAATTACGAGTTTCTCAACAAAGCATTACATCAATTTCAGCCAAATGCCATAGTACATTTTGGCGAACAGCGTTCGGCTCCCTTTTCGATGATTGACCGCGAACATGCAGTTCTCACTCAAGTCAATAACGTAGTTGGTACGTTGAACTTACTGTATGCCATGCGGGAAGATTTCCCAGATTGTCATTTGGTGAAACTGGGCACAATGGGTGAATACGGTACACCCAACATTGACATTGAAGAAGGCTATATCACCATTGAACACAATGGACGCAAGGATACCCTACCTTATCCCAAGCAGCCTGGTTCAATGTACCATTTAAGCAAAGTCCATGATAGCCATAACATCCACTTTTCTTGCCGAATTTGGGGATTGCGGGCAACGGATTTAAATCAAGGTGTGGTTTACGGCGTCTTAACCGAAGAAACGGGGATGGACGAATTATTGATTAATCGACTGGATTATGATGGTGTATTTGGTACAGCACTGAACCGTTTTTGCATTCAAGCAGCCATTGGGCACCCGCTTACCGTTTACGGCAAAGGCGGACAAACTCGTGGATTTTTGGATATTCGCGATACAGTCAGATGTGTAGAATTAGCGATCGCTAATCCTGCCGCAGCTGGTGAATTCCGCGTCTTCAACCAATTTACCGAACAATTCAGCGTCGGCGATTTGGCCTTGATGGTGAAAAAAGCTGGCAATGCTATGGGATTGAATGTAGAAATCAATAACTTAGATAATCCCAGAATCGAAAAAGAAGAACATTACTTCAACGCTAAAAACACCAAATTGCTGGATTTAGGTTTACAGCCCCATTATCTCTCTGATTCTTTACTTGATTCTTTGTTAAACTTTGCAATCAAGTATCAGAAACGAGTTGATAAAAAACAAATTCTGCCCAAAGTATCTTGGCATAGAAGTTAGAGTTAATCCTGCGTGCGGCTGATAACAGAACCTTATTTCACTCAAGTCAATAACTGGCCAAAAACTGGTCGCCATATCTTAGCACAATATGACGACCACTCAATTGTTGTTTATCAGGCATATCGTCCAGCTATTGGTGACTTCGCCGCCACCTACGGTTATTTTGGTGGTGAGTTCAGTTTTGACCGTATGAGTTGGATCAAACCAAACTTCCTGTGGATGATGTATCGTTCTGGATGGGGTATAAAAACTGGGCAAGAGGTGGTGTTGGCTATTTGGATTAAGCGTTGGGCTTTTAATGAAATTTTAAAGGCAGCTGTTCATTCTAGCTTTGTTCCACAACTTTATCCCAACAAAAGTGCGTGGCAAACAGCACTAAAGCACTCACAAGTTCGTTTGCAATGGGATCCAGATCGTCATCCATTGGGTACAAAATTAGAACGACGCGCTATTCAGTTAGGGTTGCGTGGTCAAGTCCTAGCTGCTTATGCCAAAGATTGGATTTTAAACATCGAGGATATCTCAGACTTTGTAAAAACGCAGCGGCAAAACATTAAGTCTGACTGTGAACAATTGATTACACCACAGGAGATAGTTTACTCTGTTTTTGATGTCGAAACGCAAGAAAAGCTGGGATTATCTGCCTGGACTGAATAGTTTTTTATGAGAATTGCTCTATTCACCGAAACCTTTTTACCCAAGGTTGACGGCATTGTAACGCGCCTGCGCCACACAGTGGATCATTTACAACGCAATGGCAATCAAGTGCTGGTGGTTGCCCCTGAGGGAGGCATCACAGAACATAAAGGCGCTAAAGTTTACGGCGTTACTGGCTTTCCTCTGCCATTGTATCCAGAATTAAAAATGGCACTTCCGCGCCCAGCCATTGGTTATGCCTTAGAAGATTTTCAGCCAGATATTATTCATGTCGTGAATCCAGCTGTTTTGGGATTAGCTGGTATATTTTATAGCAAAACCCTCAAAATCCCCTTAGTGGCCTCTTATCATACCCATTTACCCCAGTATCTCCAGCATTACGGCTTGGGTATGCTAGAAGGGCTACTTTGGGAACTGCTCAAAGGCGCTCATAATCAAGCAGCTTTGAATTTGTGTACCTCCACAGCGATGATGGAGGAACTGTCAGCACACGGTATTGAACGGGTGGATTTATGGCAGCGTGGGGTGGATACAGAATTATTTCATCCCGATTTAGCTAGTGTAGAAATGCGATCGCGTCTATCGCAAAATCATCCAGAAAGCCCCTTACTACTTTACGTTGGGCGTCTTTCGGCTGAAAAAGAAATTGAGCGCATTAAACCAATTTTAGAAGCAATACCCGAAGCTCGATTAGCATTAGTCGGGGATGGCCCTCACCGCCAAGCACTGGAAAAACACTTTGCTGGTACAAACACTCATTTTGTTGGCTATCTCATGGGGCAAGAATTAGGTTCTGCCTTTGCCAGTGCTGACGCCTTTATTTTTCCCTCCCGAACCGAAACACTAGGCTTAGTATTGCTAGAAGCAATGGCAGCGGGTTGTCCAGTAGTAGCAGCCCGTTCTGGAGGCATCCCTGATATCGTCACAGATGGTGTTAATGGATATCTTTTTGAGCCAACAGTAGATGTTCAAGGGGCAATTGCAGCTACTGTCCGCCTCTTAGAACAGAAACAACAACGAGACATCATCCGTCAAAATGCTCGTAGGGAAGCAGAAAGCTGGGGTTGGGCAGCCGCCACTTTCCAGCTCCAAGATTACTATCAAAAGGTGGTATTTTCTCGACAATAGGTATTGGGTATTGGGGGGATGAGGGACATGAACAGGCAACGAGCAAGCAGGGAGGAGGGAACAGAGGTAATAATTCCTAACTCCTAACCCCTAACTCCTAACGCCCAATGCCCAAAATCTAAAATTTAAAATTTAAAATCTAAAATTTCCATGACACTCCCTAATCCTGGTAGCGTCTTGGCTACATTAACTGAACTAACTCAAGTTAATCGTACTCACGCCCTACTGCGTCGCGTTAAAGATTTATCTGTTAATGAATTTGTTTGTTTATTAGATTTTATAACAGCTGAGTTCCAGCAATTTCTCAGAGCCATTGAATTAATTAATAATGAAGCTCTAGAAACGATGTTGGAGAAAGTTCTGGAAGCGATTACCCTGAAAATTGGTCAAATCCTGCAAGCAGAACACACAGCTATTTTTTTAGTTGACCATGATAAAGGTCAACTCTGGTCAAAAGTTCCCCAAGATAATACTCAAAAATTCTTAGAAATTCGTACTCCCATCACAGTCGGTATTCCAGGTCATGTTGCAAGTACGGGGCAATATTTAAATATATCTGATACTTCAACTCATCCTTTATTTAGCCCAGAACTGGAAAAACAAATGGGCTACAAAATTCACAATATTTTATGTATGCCAGTTATTAGTAGCAAAAATCAAACTGTAGCGGTAGTGCAACTGGCTAATAAAACTGGAAATATTCCATTTAATTATGATGATGAAGAACGTTTTCGAGATTTCGCTGCTTCCATTGGAATTATCTTAGAAAGCTGCCAATCTTTTTATGTTGCTGCCCGGAATCAAAGAGGCGCAACGGCTTTACTGCGCGCAACTCAAACATTAGGGCAAAGTTTGGATTTAGAAGCGACTTTGCAAATAGTCATGGAGCAAGCCCGAATTTTAATGCAAGCAGACCGCAGTACGCTATTTTTATATCGTAAAGAAATGAGCGAACTCTGGACAAAAGTAGCGGCAGCAGATGGTATAAATTTAATTGAAATTCGCATTCCTGCTAATCGTGGCATTGCTGGCTATGTAGCTTCTACCGGTGAAGCTCTCAATATTCCTGATGCTTACAAAGATCCCCGCTTTGACCCGACTACAGATACAAAAACTGGGTACGTAACTCGCAATATTTTATGTTTACCTGTGTTTAATTCGGCCAATGAATTGATTGGTGTAACGCAATTAATTAATAAACAACAAAGCAGTTTTACTGCCTCTGATGAAGAGTTTATGCGGGCTTTTAATATCCAGGCGGGAATCGCTTTAGAAAATGCTCGCTTATTTGAAAATGTATTGTTAGAAAAACAGTATCAAAAAGACATTTTGCAGAGTCTTTCAGATGCTGTAATTTCCACAGATATGGCAGGAAAAATTGTCACAATTAATGATGCAGCCTTGGAGTTATTGGGTTGTCCCATTGGAGATGCTACTACTACTAAAACCAACAAGCTTTTGTGGGAACAAAATTTGATTGGCCGCCGAGTTTGGGAAGTTGTGCCCATTGAAAATTTGCAAATGCGGCTAGAAGATAGTTTAAAAACTGGAGCTAAACATTATGTGCCAGAGCAAAGTTTAGTTGTGGGATTGTATCAAGTGACGAATGTTGTTAGCGATAGCGGGGCGTTGAGTCAGTGTCCAGTTTTGAGTTTCATTCAAGACTCAGCATCCAAAACTCAGTACTTAAGCTTAGCAGTGCGCGATCGCCATAATCCCGATGTTTTTATTCCCTGGAATCAACCCCTGACTTCCAAGTCTAAGTTTCTCACATCCCATGAGGTGCAAATCTTAGAACGCAGTATCAATCTCACTGTTAATCCCCTGACTAACCCAGAAGGCGGTGTCCGTGGTGGTTTGGTGGTGTTGGAAGATATCAGTCAAGAAAAACGCATGAAAACTACCATGTCCCGTTACCTGACGCCCCACGTAGTGGAACAAGTCATGGCTTTGGGGGAAGATGGCTTAATGGTAAGCGAACGTAAAGAAGTAACCATTTTATTTTCTGATATCCGAGGTTACACAACACTTACGGAAAATCTCGGTGCAGCGGAGGTGGTATCGCTGCTAAATCAGTATTTTGAAACCATGGTGGAGGCAGTGTTTAATTACGAAGGCACACTCGATAAATTTATTGGTGATGCTTTAATGGCGGTATTTGGTGCGCCGCTACCACTGACAGAAAACCATGCTTGGAGAGCTGTACAATCAGCCTTGGATATGCGGCAACGCTTAGAAGAATTTAACCAGCGACGAATTATTCAAGCACAGCCAGAAATCCGTATTGGGATTGGGATTAGTTCTGGGGAAGTGGTTTCGGGTAATATTGGTTCGCGCAAACGAATGGATTACACCGTAATTGGCGACGGCGTAAATTTAAGTTCGCGCTTAGAAGGAGTAACTAAGGAATACGGTTGTGATATTCTATTAAGTGAATTTACTTACCAGCTTTGCAGCGATCGCATTTGGGTGCGCCAGTTAGATAGAATTCGAGTCAAAGGAAAACACCAAGCTGTTGATATCTACGAGCTAATTGGCGATCGCAGTATTCCTTTAGATCCCAAAACTCAAGAGTTTTTGTTTCACTATCATACAGGACGTTCGGCTTATTTATCGCGTAACTTCTCCCAAGCGATCGCTTGCTTTGAAGCTGCTAAACGCATCAAACCCCAAGACCAAGCCGTGAATATCCACCTAGAACGTGCTTGTAGTTACCTACAAACGCCGCCTCCAGAATCTTGGGATGGTGTTTGGACAATGATTGCTAAGTAATAGCCAAGGTTATAAGGTGACTGAAAGTCAACAAATGCTTTTTTTGGGTTTGACTTTGGGCTATTCGTTCTCAATTAGCTTGTCAATCTGGAATTTCCCCGTCATCCAAAAATGGATTTTCACCAATTTTCAGCTCTTTTTTTGAGCGTTTCAACTGTTTCCATAAATCCTTGATTTGGTCGTAAGCTTCATCTGGAGGCATTTTTCCACCCGTTTCCAGGTTGCAAATGTAGCTTACTTTTTGGGCAAATTCCTGTAGATTCGCGTTAAACACCAAGTTTTCTGGTTTTACTTGACCGTAGTAGCGACCGCGAGGATAGATAAAATCATCCTTATTCACTATTTTTCTCTCCATTTATTAAATTCCCTCGTTTGTTCAAATTTTGGCAGCTAAATCACTAGGTAACCCGTTCTTTCTTTGTCAGACTGGGTAAACCCAATCATCAAACTCCATTTACAACTAGCGATTCGGGAATTGGTCGATTTAGATATCGAAACTAAAGTCTAAAGGTTAAAAAACTTTCACCGTAAACTTTACAAAGAAAGTTTCTGCTAAAGCGACTAGAGAGAATATTTAGTTTTTCTCTCAATTGTCAATTTATCTCATCTTAATTTATGAAATTGGTATTGTAATTAACTTCGCTAGAAACCCTTATTTACCAGGTATTAATATATACAATTTATTTAAATTTTCTTTGCAAAAATAATTACAAGGAGACTACGAGTGAATAAATTACACAGGAAAAATTTAGCACTTACTAAATCTAATTGTCTTCTGTTAAAAGTTAGAGATCAAGTCCTGAATCTTAAGTAATCGGCTCGTGTTCGCTAATCATTCACTGAAAAACCAAACTCTTACAACCATTTTCACCAAAAGACGACGAGGAAGTCTGTTTCTTCTAAGGATGGAAGGAATTGTCGTCTCGTCGTCTTAGTCATTAGTATTGGCCAATGGTTAATAACTAAAGATAAAATGGTGAAGCCTCAAACGCCTACAATTTTACCTGCCACCATGTCTGTTAATTCCAAGCTATACGAAGGCAAAGCGAAAATTCTCTATGCAACGGACGATCCGCAAGTCTTGTTGGCTGATTTCAAGGATGATGCCACAGCATTTAACGCCCAAAAGCGCGGCAGTATTCAAGGAAAAGGAGAAATTAATTGCCGCATTTCCAGCCAGCTTTTTAAACAGTTGGAGGCCAATGGTATAAAGACTCACTTTATTGACAGCCCTGCCCCTAATCAGATGCGGGTGAGAGCAGTAAATATTTTGCCTTTAGAAGTAGTGATTAGAAATATTGCAGCTGGTAGCCTGTGTCAGCAAACAGGGTTACCCGTGGGTACAATTCTCAAACAGCCTTTGGTTGAGTTTTATTACAAAAACGACGAATTAGGAGATCCTTTGTTGACACGCGATCGCCTGTACCTGCTAGAGTTAGCCACGCCGGAACAAGTCGATGCAATTACACATCTAGCATTGCAAATCAACGAGTTTCTCAATGGTTTTTGGCAGCGGTGCGGCATTACCCTAGTGGACTTCAAACTAGAATTTGGTTTGGACTCACAACAGCAGTTGCTCTTGGCAGACGAAATTAGCCCCGACACCTGCCGTTTGTGGGATACCAAAGAAGAAGACTCAAACCGCCGCATACTAGACAAAGACCGATTTCGTCGGGACTTAGGAAATGTAGAAGATGCCTACCAGGAGGTTTTACAGCGAGTACTAAAAGCAATAGATAGTAATAATTAAAAAACTGGGAAAAATCTATTAAACTCGTGTGGATTGTCCTTTGTCATTTGTCCTTCGTCTTTTGTAAAAAACCAATGCCCGATGATGCCACTTGCTTTCAGTCGGCACAGCCGCAAGGGCGCAGTGGCTCCCCAATGCCAAATGACTAATGACTAATGACTAATTTGTGATGGTGTGTGTGGTTGTGAAGAGGAATCATAAGTAAAATGCGTTTATATCCCGTATTGCTGACAGCAGTAGCAATTGCAGCGCCTTTGGGTGGCTCACCGAGTGCAAATGCACAAACCCCCAACAGTTCAAAACAGACAACCGAAGTTTTGACGCTGGAAACCAATCAGCAGCCAGAAAAAGACACTGGTCAAAGTGACTCTAATAACGAGCATCTAGAATCTCGTGTGGTGGCAGTTTTCCCTGGTAAAAAAACAAAAGCGATGTCTGACGACAAGCCCTACTCTTCGAGAACGGCTTCGCCCAACGAGTTCGCGGGTAACGCTCCTAACGTCGCTAATGCTGCGCTAACGCCAGGCGTTCCACCTAAGACGGAAACCGCCAACACTGCGACCTCCTCACCACTCTCCGCATACGCCAGACCAGAGGTAATAGTGCCAACCTCCACAACAACGGCACAAATACCTCAAAGTAATACCAATTTGACTCAACAGCCATCTCCGGCTCCAGACATTCCACCCCCTGATATTCAACAACCAACGCCTTTACCAACTCCTGAGACGACTCCAGTCCCAGAAAATGTCAATCCCCCTGCAACAGAACCTGTATTACCCACAACTCCCGAAGATACTCAACAGCCATCTTCAACTCCTGACATCCCACTTCCAGATAGTCAACAACGGACACCAGCCCCAGCCCCAGGTACTACTCCGCAAAATATACAACCAGGTGTCGCCCCAGCCCCAAGCACGGCTCCTGAAAATACACAACCAGGTGCAACCCCAGAAGCCAACGATCCCCGCGTCCTGGTCTCAGAAGTAGTGGTGCGATCGCAAACTGGGCAACTAGCACCAGAATTGGAAGAACAAGTTTACAGAGTCATTCGTACCCAACCAGGACGAACCACAACTCGTACCCAATTGCAAGAAGATATTAACGCTATCTTTGGTACTGGCTTCTTCTCCAATGTCCAAGCAGCGCCAGAAGACACCCCTTTGGGAGTACGAGTCAGCTTTGTTGTCCAGCCCAATCCCGTTTTGACTAAGGTACAAGTGGAAGCTAATCCTGGCACAGGCGTTCCCTCGGTACTACCAGCAAACACTGTAGATGAAGTATTTCGCGACCAGTATGGGAAAATATTAAACCTGCGTGACTTGCAAGAAGGAATCAAGCAGTTAAACAAGCGGTATCAAGACCAAGGTTACGTACTAGCCAACGTCATCGGAGCGCCCCAAGTCTCAGAAAACGGAGTTGTTACCTTACAAGTAGCAGAAGGGGTGGTGGAAAACATCCGAGTCCGGTTCCGCAATAAAGATGGTCAGGAAACAGACGAAAAAGGACAACCAATTCGGGGACGCACCCAAGAATACATCATTACGCGGGAAGTCGAATTAAAGCCAGGACAGGTATTCAACCGCAACACAGTCCAAAGAGACCTACAGCGCGTGTATGGGCTGGGACTATTTGAGGATGTGAATGTCTCCCTTGACCCTGGTACTGACCCCAGCAAAGTTGATGTAGTAGTGAATGTTGCTGAACGTAGCAGCGGTTCCATCGCTGCTGGGGCAGGGATTAGTTCTGCCAGCGGACTTTTTGGTACAGTTAGCTATCAACAGCAAAACCTCAATGGCAGAAACCAAAAACTAGGAGCAGAGGTACAGGTGGGACAAAGGGAACTGCTGTTTGACCTGCGGTTTACCGATCCCTGGATTGCTGGAGATCCTTACCGGACTTCCTACACAACCAATATTTTTCGCCGTAGTTCCATTTCGCTGATTTTTGACGGTCAAGATCAGGAGATTAGGACATTTAATCCTGATAATCCCGCAGATACAGAAGCTCAGGATCGCCCCCGTGTCGTCCGTTTCGGTGGTGGTGTCACTTTTACCCGTCCCCTTTCCTCCAATCCCTACAAAAGTTCAGTGTGGACTGCCTCAGCAGGTTTACAGTATCAACGAGTTACCACCGAAGATGCTGATGGCAACCGAAGAATAACAGGAGCGTTATTCGATGATAATGGTAACCGCATCAGTCCAGAAGAAGTGCCACTGAGCTTTTCTGGTAATGGTCAAGACGATTTATTGCTGTTGCAATTGGGGGCCCAGCGGGATCTCCGTAATAATCCTCTCCAACCCACTAGCGGTTCTTATCTCCGCTTCGGAATCGATCAGTCAGTACCTATAGGAGAGGGTAATATTTTACTCACAAGATTGCGTGGTAGCTACAGCCAATATTTCCCTGTGCAATTACTTCGCCTCACTAAAGGGGCACAAACCCTGGCCTTTAATGTGCAAGCCGGAACCGTCCTTGGTGACTTACCGCCCTACGAAGCCTTTACCATTGGCGGTAGTAACTCGGTTCGGGGGTACGAAGAAGGGGCACTAAGTAGCGGACGCAGTTACGTGCAAGCATCAGTTGAGTATCGGTTTCCGGTTTTTTCAGTAGTTAGCGGCGCGCTATTTTTTGATATCGGTAGTGACTTGGGAACCACCACTAGACCAGCTGAAATACTGAACAAAAACGGTACTGGCTATGGTTATGGCGTCGGCGTTCGTGTCCAATCTCCCTTAGGCCCAATTCGTATTGACTACGGTATCAATGATGACGGGGATAGCCGGATTAATTTCGGTATTGGTGAAAGGTTTTAACTAGTTAGGAGTTGGGAGTTGGGAGTTGGGAGTTAGAAGTTAGGAGTTAGGAGTTGGGAGTTAGGAGTTGGGAGTTGGGAGTTGGGAGTTGGGAGTTGGGAATTGGGAGTTGGGAGTTGGGAGTTTTAATTCCTCACTCTTCACTCTTAACTCATAACTTTTTAAGATGAGCTTGCTAATTTTGACGTTTGCCTGAATACTGTTCCGATAAAGGGATTAATGACATTTTTAAGGGAATATCAGGGGTTTTACCAAAAACAGATGATGAAGGATAAACGCAATATACTAACTTTTTGGCTATGGAACAGCACACTCTAGCAGCTCCAATCACCCAAGCTGGAGTGGGACTGCATAGCGGTGTGACTACACAAGTGCGGATATTACCAGATGAGCCTAGTAGTGGACGCTACTTTGTTAGGGTGGATTTACCTGATATGCCAATCATTCCAGCCCAGATTGCGGCGGTTAATCACACT
The DNA here is from genome assembly GCF_014222165.1 of Nostoc sp. 2RC. Lineage (NCBI taxonomy): Bacteria > Bacillati > Cyanobacteriota > Cyanophyceae > Nostocales > Nostocaceae > Nostoc > Nostoc sp. 2RC. Next base: position 12,708 of record NZ_JACKZU010000093.1, on the reverse strand, counting down.
GTTCTCTCAACTCAGTTGGGCAAGGGAGAGGTATATGTTCGCACAGTAGAACATTTGTTGGCGGCACTTTCGGGTATGGGTGTAAATAACGCCCGCATTGAAATTGACGGTTCAGAAGTGCCACTTTTGGATGGTTCGGCAGAGGTGTGGACAGCTAATATTGCCGAAGTTGGTTTGGTATCACAAACAATTGATAATCAAGAACCTTTGGCTATTAAACAACCAATATGGGTTTATCAAGAAGATGCCTTTGTATGTGCCCTCCCAGCACCAGAAACCCGTTTTAGTTATGGTATTGATTTTGACCTGCCTGCCATTGGTAATCAATGGTATAGTTGGTCACCAAAGGCAGAACTAGAAGATGGTTCTGGTAGCTTTGCTGCGGAAATTGCTCCGGCTCGGACTTTTGGATTATTGCATCAAATTGAACACTTACAAAAAACAGGGTTAATTAAAGGTGGTAGTTTAGATAATGCACTGGTTTGTGGCCCCCAAGGGTGGTTAAATCCACCATTAAGATTTGCAAATGAGCCAGTCCGTCATAAAATTTTGGATTTAGTAGGAGATTTGAGTTTGCTGGGAAATTTTCCTGTTGCTCATTTCTTAGCGTATAAAGCCAGCCACAATTTACACATTCAACTGGCAAAGAAAATTTTAGATTTGGGATTTTGCGAAAAGTCGGTAGCTTGCTTCCCATAGGGTGCGCCGGCTTCCGGGGTAGACCAGAAGGGGCTTGCCGCAAGCATCTGAACTTTTCAAGACAGATTTTAGATTGGATCTCAAAGCTGAAAATCCCAAATTGACAAGGGTTTCATTATACGCCTACCAATTACCAGATAACAAAAAACTACACGGCTAATGTCAATCCTTACCCAAGTGAATAGCAGCGATCGCACTACACCTGTATCTACCGAACAACAAGGGACAAATGACACTACAATCACATCTGAGATTAAAACAACTTTCACATCTGAAGAAATTCAACAACTATTGCCCCATCGCTACCCATTTTTACTTGTAGACAAAATCATTGACTACACCCCAGGTAAAAAAGCTGTTGGCATTAAAAATGTCACAATCAACGAACCTTGTTTCCAAGGTCATTTTCCCGGACGACCACTGATGCCAGGAGTGCTAATTGTGGAAGCAATGGCACAAGTCGGGGGCATTGTCTTAACTCAAATGTCTCAGGTTAAAGGTGGACTGTTCGTTTTCGCTGGTATCGATAAAGTCCGCTTTCGTCGGCAAGTCATACCGGGGGATCAACTAGTGATGACAGTGGAACTGTTATGGGTAAAACAACGTCGTTTCGGTAAAATGCAAGGTATTGCCGAAGTTGACGGTCAACTCGCTTGTGAAGGCGAATTGATGTTTTCTTTAGTTAACTAAAAGTTTGCTTTCGTGGTACGGGCGATCGCCGTGAACTGCCCTACTGAATCCCCATCAGGATAACAGTAAAAAAAAATCCACAACAGCAATCCGATCATTTCTTAATTTTCGCCGCCCTCTCTGGCGAGACGCTACGCACACACACTCAAACTTGCTTGCCCGACACTTTCGTTCACTGAAACACTCACGCTCAGCAATGCCAGTCGCCTCAATGGAACGGCAGTCGCTACAACTCTGTAATTAGAGCCAAGCACTGCCTGAGAAAACCTCGTTCGCGCTGGCTTATTAAGACAGTTCTGGAGATTCACCCTTGAAAACGCTTATTCATCCAACTGCTGTAGTTCATCCCAAATCGGAACTCCACCATACAGTGCAAGTCGGTGCCTATGCTGTGATTGGAGCGCATGTCAAAGTCGGCCCTGAAACAATTATTGGCGCTCATGTAGTGTTAGAGGGGCCTTGTGAAATTGGGGCGGGAAATCAAATTTTTACCGGAGCAGCCATAGGCATGGAACCCCAGGATCTCAAATTCGTAGGAGAACCAACCTGGGTCAAAATTGGTAATAACAACTTGATTCGTGAGTATGTGACTATTAACCGCGCTACTGGTGCTGGCGAAGCCACGGTGATTGGTGATGGTAACCTACTCATGGCTTATGTTCATGTGGCTCATAACTGCGTGATTGAAGACCAGGTAGTGATTGCCAACTCTGTGGCATTGGCGGGTCACGTACACATAGAATCACGTGCAAGGCTGAGTGGAGTTTTAGGTGTCCATCAATTTGTGCATATTGGTAGACAAGCAATGGTCGGTGGTATGGCGCGTATTGACCGAGATGTAGCTCCATATATGCTGGTGGAGGGAAATCCAGCGCGAGTAAGAACCCTGAATCTTGTGGGACTCAAACGCTCTGGTATGGACGCAGCAGATTTACAAATGCTCAAAAAAGCCTTTCGCATTCTCTACCGCTCTAATTTGTCCTTTAAGGATGCCTTAGAACAACTGGAATTGTTGGGAGATACTGAAGAGTTGCAGCATTTGAGGCGGTTCCTACTACTTTCTCAGATGCCAGGAAGACGTGGGTTAATTCCTGGCAAGGCAAAAAAAGGCGTAAGTGATGAATCGTGAGTTAGAGGTTAGGAGTTATGAATTATGAGTTATGAGTTATGAGTTAGGAGTTATGAATTATGAGTTATGAGTTAGGAGTTAGGAGTTATGAATTATGAGTTATGAGTTATGAGTTAGGAGTTGATAAATAAAATTTTTTAACTGCTAACTCCTCACTCTAAACTTCTCATTCCTGACTTTTAATTCTTCACTCTTAACTTCTCACTCCTAACTCCTAACTCATAACTTTTAATTCCTCACTTTCAACTCCTAACTCCTAACTTTTAATTCCTCACTCTCAACTCCTAACTTTTAATTCCTCTCCTCACTTTTAAAACTTGAATTATCAAATGCGGATATTTATCAGCACTGGCGAAGTATCTGGCGATTTGCAAGGGTCGCTGCTAATTACAGCACTCAAGCGTCAAGCTGTGGCGATGGGGTTGGAATTGGAAATTTTAGCCCTGGGTGGCGAAAAAATGCAGCAAGCAGGGGCAATTTTACTGGGCAATACTAGTACTATTGGCTCAATGGGTATTCTGGAGGGGCTACCTTATGTTTTGCCGACTCTCCAAGTGCAACGACGTGCCATCGCTTACCTAAAAGAAAATCCACCAGATTTGGTAGTGCTGATTGACTACATGAGTCCCAATCTGGGGATCGGCACTTTTATGCAACAAAATTTACCACGTGTTCCTGTGGTGTACTACATAGCTCCCCAAGAATGGGCTTGGTCATTGAGTCTGCGTAATACTAATCGAATTGTCGGTTTCACAGACAAGCTATTGGCAATTTTTCCTGAAGAAGCCCGTTACTATCGGGAGCAGGGAGCAGAAGTGACTTGGGTGGGGCATCCTTTAGTAGATCGAATGCAAGACGCTCCCAGTCGCCAAGCGGCACGTGCAACACTGGGCATTGAGCCAGAACAAATTGCGATCGCTCTCCTCCCAGCCTCTCGCCGCCAAGAATTAAAATATCTTTTACCAATTATTTTTCAAGCCGCCCAAACTATTCAAGCTAAATTACCCGAAGTTCAGTTTTGGATTCCCCTGTCTCTGGAAATCTACAGACAGCCAATCCAAGAGGCAATTAAACTTTATGGTTTACGGGCTACAGTTATGTCAGGTCAACAAAAGGAAATTTTTGCTGCTGCTGATTTAGCCATTACCAAATCTGGTACCGTCAACTTAGAACTTGCTTTATTAAACGTGCCCCAAGTTGTAGTTTACCGCCTAAATCCCATGACCGCTTGGATAGCTCGTAAATTCCTCAAAGGTTCCATAACTTTTGCATCGCCACCCAACTTAGTGGCGATGAAGCCAATTGTGCCAGAATTTTTACAAGAGGAAGCCACCCCAGAGAATATTATTCAAGCAGCTATGGAATTACTAATTAATCCAATTCGCAGGCAGCAAACTTTGGCAGATTATCAAGAAATGCAGCGGAATTTGGGGGAAATTGGCGTTTGCAATCGAGCTGCTCAAGAAATTTTGGCAATGTTATCGGGAAGTGGGGAATAGGGTATGGGGCATCTCCCCATCCTCTATGCCCAATGCCCCACGCCCAATGCCCAATGCCCAATGCAAAAAAATGAAACAACAGCGAAAAAGACCAATAGTCATAGATTTATTTGCTGGTGCAGGAGGGCTGAGTTTAGGATTTGAACAAGCTGGTTTTGATGTGAAAGCTGCTGTGGAAATCGATCCGGTTCATGCAGCGATTCATCAGTTTAATTTTCCCCATTGTGTTGTATTACCTTGTTCGATAACTGAATTATCGGGTAAAGAAATTCGAGAAAGAACTGGAATTGCTAATCAAAATATCGAAACTATAATTTCTGGTTCGCCCTGTCAAGGTTACTCATACATAGGACGCAGAGCATTAGACGATCCCAGAAATTTTTTAGTCAAAGATTTTATCAGAATTGTTTTAGAATTAAAACCTTCTTATTTTGTTTTTGAAAATGTTAAAGGTTTGACAGTTGGCAAACATAAATGTTTTCTATCAGAATTAATCGAAACTTTCAGCGAAAATGGCTATCAAGTTCGTTTACCGTGGAAAGTTTTGAACGCTGCTGATTATGGAGTGCCACAAAGACGAGAAAGATTATTTCTTATCGGTGCAAAGAAAGGTTTTGCCTTGCCTGAGTATCCTATACCGTCTCATAAAAAACTTGGTGAAACATTAGCCAATGCTTTATTATCTCCTACTCCTTGTTGTTGGGATGCCATTGGAGATTTACCAGAAGCAGAAGAATTTGAGGAGTTGTTATTTAGTGATTGTGTAGAAACTGAAAAATGGAGTAATCCGAGTATTTATGCCCAAGAAATGAGATGTTTAAATGATAAAAGTTGGCATTTTGGCTATAGGAGAAATTGGAATTCTTCTATTTTAACTTCTAGTATGAGAACTAATCATTCCGATATTTCACGTGCTAGATTTCTCGCTACAGAGGAAGGAAAAAAAGAACCTATTTCTCATTTTTTCAAACTTGCAAAAAATGGCATAGCCAACACTTTAAGAGCCGGAACTGATGCTGCTCACGGCGCACACACTTCTCCTAGACCTATTCATTATAGTCAGCCTCGTTGCATTACGGTACGGGAAATGGCGCGATTACATGGGTTTCCTGATTGGTTCCGTTTTCATATTACTAAATGGCATGGTGCAAGACAGGTCGGAAATGCAGTACCGCCACCGTTAGCACGAGCCATTGCTCAAGAAATTATCAAATGTCTGGGAATTACTCCAACTACTCCTGAAGATATTTGGAATTTGGGAGATCCAAAACTTTTATCAATGAGTATAAAACAAGCTGCAAATTATTGGGCAGTAACTAAAGACCAAGTATGTGAGCGATCGCTAAGTTTACTCTAACAGAATTTTTTACTTTGTATCTGACATCTTTTCAGAAAATTTACTGAATTATTTTTTCTAAATATTCAACAATTTATATGCTGTTAGCCACCAAGAATTTGATGTTGAATATTGAAATTCAAGTATTATTTATTATATGTATGTAAATTAATTGAGCGATCGCAGGTGTACAGGAAAGCGTCAAGTTACTTTACAGTCAATGTCTGTAAATGCCAACATTCAGTTACGCCAACATACTGCGATTGTTATTTTTACTGGTTTTTGAATACAAAAAGCTGAAAGTCTCAAGTCGGTTTGGTAAGCGGGTGTGAAAAAAGTCAATTATGTGAATAAATGTTAATTGAACTAAAATCCTCTTAACATCAGCCTTAGAGCCTTCTGCTTCCTGTCTTATCCTAAAGATAAATATTCACTGCGACTTACTCTTATCTTGTTCAGATTTAACACACAAACTTCCCAACACCACTGCTGTAGCTGTATTTGAAATAACTATAGCTAGAGTAAAAAAAATTGAAGTCAGATGAAAATTTTCGTTGTATATACCCTATAATTCTTTTTACGGTATCTAACTAGAAATACCGTAGTTTTAGGGGTGAATTCCGATGAGCGAGCCGCAACAACAGACACAAGTAGGTAACTACCTAGCTCAGGTAATGCAGATTTATCGCCAGAAAACTTTGCAAGTGATGAAATTTTGCTACCAATACCGAATTAAAAATTGGTTGAATGGGCGTAGTATTCAAAGCTTTGTGAGTTTGGTACTCATAGGTGCTGTTTTAAGCATGTTAGTTGCTTCTTGTGGAAGTAGTTCAGCTAACAATGCTGATGTCAAGCTGAGGCTGGTTTCCTTTTCTGTTACAAAAGCAGCTCACGATCGAATCATTCCAAAATTTGTAGAAAAATGGAAGCAAGAACACAACCAAAACATCATATTTGAACAAAGTTATGGAGGTTCTGGCGCTCAAGCTGCTGCTGTGATTGACGGCTCACAAGAAGCAGATATCGTACATTTGGCACTTCCTCTGGATGTAAATAAAATTCAGCAAGCAGGTTGGATTAAACCACGTTGGGAAATCAAATCTCCTAGAAATGGCATCGTCAGCAGATCGGTTGCTACTATTGTTACCCGCGAAGGTAATCCCAAAGACATATATACTTGGCAAGACTTAGCAAAAGATGGGGTGACATTGATTGCGGCTGACCCAAAAACCTCTGGTATTGCTATTTGGGAATTCCTAGCTTTGTGGGGTTCGGTGACTCAAGCTGGTGGTGACGAAACAACAGCTTTAGATTATGTCACCAAAGTCTATAAAAATACCCCTGCGTTGACAAAAGATGCTCGTGAGGCTAGCGATTTATTTTTCCAAAAAGGTCAGGGAGATGTCTTAATTACCTACGAAAATGAAGTAATTTTGGCAGAGAAAACTGGAAATAAACTGCCTTATGTCATACCAAAACTCAATATTTCTATTGATAACCCGGTAGCTGTAGTTGATAAAAACGTTGATAAGCACGGGACAAGAACAGTTGCACAAGCGTTTGTTGACTATCTTTATTCAGCAGAAGCTCAACGAGAATTTGCTAAATTACAATATCGTCCTGTGAACCCCACTGTTGCCCAAGAAGTATTATCTGAATATCCACAAGTAGACACCTTATTTACGTCTCAAGATTTAGGTGGCTGGGATAATATCGAGCAAAAGTTTTTTGGAGATGGGGCAATTTTCGATAAAGTTGTAGCTGGCAAAAAAGCATAATTACTGATTTTGAATGCAGTATTTTCTAGATGCAAATAAATATAACCTGTCAGGCATTTGTGTTACTTTACCTCAATTGATAATCATATGAGCTTTCGTCCCCAGTTGAAAAATAGTCTTTTACTAACATCCATAACGCTTATTGCTGGTAGTATCAGTGCTTGTAGCAGCGGACAAGAATTAAAAAGTCAAGTAAGTATTGATGGTGCAGCTGTGGGTTTTCCTGTTTCTTTAGCAGTTGCAGAAGAATACGGTAAAAGCAAACCCGAAGCGAAAGTGAGTGTGGCTTCAAGTGGTACTGGTGGCGGTTTCAGTAAATTTTGTAATGGTGACATTGATATAGCTGGTGCTTCTCGTACCATTAGAGATGAAGAAATCAAGAAATGTCAAAGTAAGAACATTGACTTTGTTGAGTTGCCTATAGCTTTAGATGGCATTGCTGTGATTGCCAATCGCAAAAATAACTTTGCTAAATGTCTAACTATTAAGGAACTAGACAAGATTTGGAGTGCTAAATCAGACGGTAAAATACTGAGTTGGAATCAAGTCAATCCCAAATTTCCCAATGAAAAACTCAAGCTGTATGCTCCAGCTTCTGACACTGGAACATTCGATTATTTGACTCAAGCTGTTACTGGCAAAGCCAAGAATGGCCGTACAGACTACACTCCTAGTCACAATCAAAATTTGCTAGTACAAGGCGTATCAGGAGATGAATTTTCATTAGGTTATGTAGGTATATCTTACTACATTCAAAACCAAGAAAAACTGAATTTAGTGGCTGTAGAAAGTCCTTTGGGAAAATGTCAAAAACCGGTTCCTGTAGATAATGTAATCAAAAATATCTACACGCCTCTGTCTCGACCTTTATTTATCTATGTCAGTAAAAAATCTTTAGATACTAAACCAGCAGTTAAAGAATTTGTAGATTTTTATCTAGACAATTCTTGGAAATGGGTAGATAGCGTTGGTTATGTTGCACTACCCGATGAAGCCTATATCAAAACTAAGCAAAAATTTGCTAGGGGTGAAACTGGGACAAAATTTAAAAAAGCAAAACCAGGCGAACCGATTACAAATTTTATTTAAATAAGCTCCTGGTGACCTGTTAACCAAAGGATAGGAAGTGAAAATATTTCAGCTTAGAAGTAATTGAAATCAAAAATTAACAAACAAATTAAGTGTTTATGGCAAATACTAATTTTCAAGAAGATAGTTATTTTTCATCTAGGCAGTCTCTGGAGAAAAATGCATCTGAAGACATTTCAGAAAAGATTGTTGCATTAATTTTATTTTCTTGTGCCTTAGTTTCAGTTTTGACTACCTTTGGCATTGTGTTAATTATCTTTCAAGAAACATTTGGTTTCTTCCAAGAAGTTTCCTTTGCCCAATTCTTTCTAGATACTAAATGGACGCCTTTATTTGCAGAGAGACATTTTGGTGTTTGGCCTTTGATTAATGGTACTTTCTTGACTACTGCGATCGCAATGTCAGTAGCCATACCTTTGGGTTTATCTTCTGCGATTTATTTGAGTGAATATGCTCAACCCAAAGTAGCGGCTATTTTACGTCCCGCAGTAGAACTCCTAGCAGGGGTTCCAACAGTAGTGTATGGATATTTTGCACTATTATTTGTTACCCCATTACTCAGGAATTTGATACCTGTGGAAATTTTTAACGCCTTGAGCGCAGGATTAATGATGGGGATAATGATTACTCCCACGGTTGGTTCCATCAGCTTAGATGCTATTAAAGCAGTTCCACGTTCTTTGCGGGAAGGAGCTTATGCCATAGGTATTACAAAACTAGAAACCATTTTTAAAGTAGTTTTACCAGCAGCACTTTCTGGGATTATCGCCTCAATTATTTTGGGTATTTCTCGTGCTGTAGGCGAAACAATGACTGTTTTGATAGCCGCCGGACTACAACCAAAACTGACTCTTAATTTTGCCGAATCCATAGAAACTATGACAGCTTACATGGCACAAATTTCTGGTGGAGATAGTCCCCGTGGTAGTCTCAATTTCAAGACATTATACGCTGTAGGCGCTGTTTTATTTCTCATTACACTAACGTTAAATATTGTTAGTTATTGGATTGCTAATCGCTTTAAAGAAAAATACGAGTAATAAGCATGGCTACAAGTTTTAAACAAAATGATTCATGGGATACCACAACAGAATTTACTGATAATATTGAAAAAAGAGAAACACTAGGAAAAGTATTTGAAGTTGTTTTTTTATTAGGATTACTCATTGGTTTATTTATCCTAGCTTTGTTACTTTTTGATATTCTCAAAGATGGATTAGGGAGATTTTTATCACCTGGTTTTCTGATAGAAACACCTTCTCGTTTCCCTGACCAAGGTGGTATTCGTCCTGCTATTGTCAGCAGTATTCTTCTCGGAATTATTGTGATTTTAGTAACTGTACCCATTGGTGTGGGAGCAGCTTTATATCTGGAAGAATACGCACCAAAAGTTTGGTGGACAGCAATTATTGAAATTAACATCAGTAATCTAGCAGGTGTACCTTCTATTGTTTACGGATTGCTTGGTTTAGGAGTTTTTAATTATTTGCTTGGGTTTGGCCCCGCTTTGATTTCTGGTGCATTGACTTTATCTTTATTGTCTCTACCAGTAATTATTGTGACGGCGAGAGAAGCAATTCGCGCTGTGCCAGATTCCCTACGAAACGCTTCTTATGGATTAGGTGTAACTAAATGGCGAACTATTAGCAGTCATGTCATACCCTATGCAATTCCTGGTATTTTGACTGGAGTAATTATCTCTGTATCCCGTGCTATTGGTGATGCAGCATCTCTAATTGTTGTAGGTGCTGTGGGTTTTCTCACCTTCGATCCTGGTTTATTCCAAAGGTTTATGGCATTACCCATTCAAATTTACAGTTATATAACTCGTCCAGAACCAGGTTTTGCTGATGCAGCAGCCGCCACAATTATTGCGTTGTTGTTGTTAATTTTAGCCTTAAATGGTGTGGCAATTTATATCCGGCAACGCTTCTCAACACGTTAAGTAATGGGTAAGAATTCAGAATTCAGAATTCAGAATTCAGAATTAATAAGGCTTGGATACCTGATGTAGATAATTTGAAGCAGAATATAGCATGTGTACAAGCGTAAATTAATAGCTAGTTGGATGATTTTTTCTTTATATTTGGGAGAGACAAAAAATGACCTACAGTAATAGCAAAAATCAACGAGATGGCGCTACATTAGAGCAAACAAATACTGTATTTAATGCTGAAGGAGTAAAAGTATATTATGGTGGATTTCTGGCACTTTTAGATGTTTATTTAAAAATTCCGGAAAAACAAATTATTGCTTTTATTGGGCCTTCAGGATGTGGTAAAAGTACTTTACTGCGTTGTTTCAATCGGATGAATGATTTAATCCCAGGAGCAAGGGTAGAAGGTAGATTGAATTATCGCGATCGCAATATTTATGACCCCAATATCAATTCTGTAAAATTACGCCGCCAAGTAGGAATGGTTTTTCAAAGACCAAATCCTTTCCCGAAAACAATATACGAAAATATTGCCTTTGCTCCCCGTTCTAATGGTTATAAAGGTAATCTTGACGAATTAGTAGAAGATTCCCTCAGACGCGCCGCCATTTGGGATGAAGTCAAAGACAAACTCAAAGAAAAAGGTACTGCATTATCTGGCGGACAACAGCAACGGCTTTGTATTGCCAGAGCGATCGCTATGAAGCCAGATGTATTATTAATGGATGAACCATGTTCTGCTCTCGACCCAATTTCTAGCCGTCAAGTAGAAGAATTGTGCTTAGAACTAAAGCAACAATACACCATTGTCATGGTGACTCACAACATGCAGCAGGCTTCGAGAGTCGCAGATTTCACCGCTTTCTTCAATACCGAAATTGACGAATATGGCAAACGTCGCGGTAAATTAGTGGAGTTTAGTCCGACACTGCAAATGTTCAATTCTCCTCAAACTAAAGAAGCTGAGGACTATATCAGTGGACGTTTCGGTTAAATGCTCAAAAGCAAAGATGGAAAAGTTTTCCTATCCTCACTTACACCATCTTTCTATTCCCCTAGTTTAATAATTCTGGAAAATATGCTGAGGCTTAATAGTACTTAACTAAAGTAAAATTTTAGTTAAGTACTTATACTGTGTATTATGTTTAAGCCTTTGTCCTTAGCCTTAATTGTAGTTACCGTTTTCACAGCATCCATTAATAACCCGCGTCCTAGCTTGGCCGGAACATGTGCTTCTAAATGTGGTTCGCGTCCAATTCAGTTTACTCCTGGACAACACATCAGAATTGAGGTTGTAAATAGCACACCTAATTTGGTTAAAATCCAAAAACCTTCCGGGACTGATGCAATATCCTTGAGTCCAGGACAAAAATTAAACTTGGAACAAATAGAAGGTACAGAACCAAACACATCTTTGATATTTTGGAGCGAAACGGGTTTATCACTACAAGCAATTGTCTCAAAACCCGACTTTGGTACATTGCGACTCGAACTTCGTCCGACTTGGCGCTCTCCAGGCGATCGCTCCTTGTATATTATGGATGATGGTAGAATCAATCTGCTTTAGGAATTAGAAGTTTTGATATGCTGATAACTTATGCAATCAGCTTTTCCATATATTGAGCAATCATCTGTTGCACGCCACCACGAGAAATAACAGTTTGTCGAGTACGATAATTTTTACCCACGAATCTTAACTCTTCCTCGAAAAGAGCGCCATTTTCTTCTGTCCACAAATATATAGTTTTGGGATCTCGAAAATAATATTCAGCTACTACTAGTTTGGGTACAGGAAAATTGCGACCAAAATACATAGTTGTCCCCAAAGAACCAAGTACTGTCCAACGCTTAGAACCTTCTTCACCTGTTGTTATATCTACATTGTTCCATTCAACGTAAGAACCACAGGTCATGACAGCATCTTCATCCAATTCGTGCAGTTGCGCGAGTTCAGTTAATTCTGGGCTTCCTTGGTCTAGAAACCGCATGGCAACTGTTTTTTTGATTTCCTTAACTTTACCATTTGGCAAAGCATAGTATCGTCGTTCAGAAGACCAATTTCCCTCTGATTCTTGGAGAAATGTTTTAATTAGTGATGCTTCTAGTTGAGATACAACATTAGTCATTGCTCTGATTCCTCATTAATTTTTAAAGCTTAAATTTGTCGCTGGTAAATTATTTTTAATAATGTTTTAATAAATTTAAAATATAAATTAATTTTTAACAATTAAGCTTCAGGGAGATGTTATTTTGTAACACGCGTGTTATAGTTAAGAACTACGTATGATAAATAACTACGCTAGAAAAAAATTAATTGCAATAAATATATAATCTTTGAGGCATTGCAGAGAACCAGGGGTTTTGTTAACTCATCCCCCGGCTTTACGCACTGAGGATTTCGAGTCATTATTTGTTAGTATTTATACGCAGTATTTTTGTGTTTAAAAATACTATTGACTATTGACAGATGACTAATGACTCAGACGGCGATCGGCAATTCATCCCGTCCCTAGAGCTCTGCCAGCCCAAAATGCTGGGTGAGAGCTGGGGAA
>NZ_JACKZU010000792.1:0-565 GCF_014222165.1 Nostoc sp. 2RC | reverse complement strand
ATTAATTAAAATTCATATTTAATAAGCAAAAAGGCATATTGTTTTCTCAAAATTCAGCTTTGATTTTCTCAAACCACAGTTTGCTTATTTATTTCGACAGCTAGATCTTTGAAAAGGTTTTAGTAAAGTGCTAATCTGAAAAATACAAACCTTGATGCCACCAGCTTTAAAGACGCGATTGCTAAACCCGATGAATCACAATCGGGTTTTGTAGGAATATCTATAATTCCGCTTGGTTTATAACCGTCGATCACTTGATAACCAAGGTACACAAAAACACCGAAAGGTTTGACCTTTGCAATCTCTCCATAAAATTTGTACCCAATATAAAATTTCTCTTTTAAATTCTCCCATTGTTTATCGATATCACTCATACGGCTGATGATACGTTACAAGTTTTTGAAACCATTATCGCTAAATGAAGATTGTTAACAACCCAGCCGCGGAATTTGGATTACTATTCTTGTAAAATCGTCTTTGACACAATTCTAGTTTTCTTCAAGTCAGCTTGGGAAAGTTCTTCCCCAGCTTGCAGGCGAGTGGCGGAAGTTTGCAACACTGTCGC
>NZ_JACKZU010000791.1:0-573 GCF_014222165.1 Nostoc sp. 2RC | reverse complement strand
TGGGGAGTGTGGGGAGTGTGGGGGGAAAGATTTCTTCACTATCCTCCCACCCCTCCCACACTTCCTGCTTGCTCAATGCCCCTGTCGAATTTTGCGATCGCATTCTCATCCAGTATCGCTACGAGGGAAGCGAACAAGCAATTTTACGACTGCGATTGCTGATAGCAGAACGTGACTTTCACCATCAACAGACCTTTGACTCAGAATTACAATTCTCCCAACTGCTTGGACAACAACAAGTCTGCCTGCAAGCAAGAAAATCTCAGCATTTTGGCATACCTTGGCACTTGCGCTGGACAAAAGGAAATTATCAATCAGATGCAGTTTGGTATTGGAATTATCGATTTTCTGAGGAAACAAAACGGGGATTAGCCGATAAAGAAGACCTACACAGTCCTGGTTACCTAACAGTGACACTCCAACCAGGAGATGCAGTTACTCTAGAAGCACGATTAGGTTTTCCCAACCCACTATTAGGTGTTCTCACCTCCGAAACCTTTGCAGAAGCCGTGGAAGCAGAACAGGAAAGGCTCTCTCAGATTTTTGGATGGAGTGGGACAGGGGGTATGGGGG
>NZ_JACKZU010000092.1:0-23686 GCF_014222165.1 Nostoc sp. 2RC | reverse complement strand
TTACAAAACTTTACTGACTGAGTTTATAAATTTTCTTAAAATCAGAAATTGAAGCCATAGACTAGCATATTATCCAGTAGTTCAGCGATTTTTACCTACCAAAATCAATTTCTCAATATTTCTTTGAAAAAACTTGAGATTTTTAGCCAAAAAGCATAAAACTGCCTCCTGACTTATGAGGGTAATTAAGGGAACTCAGACAAAAATAGGTTGTTTCCCCTGTAACTAACAAAGTCTAAAGCCTATCAAAGGAGGTAGTCGCTTGAATATAAGCTTGGATCAAGAAACACTAAATGTACATTCACTTTCTAGTTCGCAAGTTCTTAACCAAGGTTTATCTGAAAAAATTTATAGCTTTTTCAATAAGTTAAACAAATTGGATTGGCAGCCAGTTGCTAAAAAATTTATATGTTCTGATAACGGAACTGGACGGACACTACAACAAACTGAATCTGCAATCAGTCTTTATAAGATGTTTTTGTGCCTCCATTTTCTATTCCCAGATATAGAATTAGTTCCGACCAAAGAGATTGATGAAGTATGGCACACCCATATTCTGTTAAATACTTATAAATACATTCAAGATTGTCAGGAGTTATATGGATATATTTTTCATCATTATTCTCCTGTTGATGAAACTTTAGAATTTCAAGACCAACATTATAAAAAGGCTATAGTAATAACTAAATACCTGTTTGAAAAATTGTTTGGTGTCAGCTTGATAGAAGATAGTCAATATCAGCGGACAGCTTGTCTGATAGTACCTCTGGATAATCAGTCATTACAAATAAGTGCCTGTTTAACTCTTCCAATGATTCAATCATAAAATGCAATTTGGTATTAACTGGAGAATAAAGTACGCATTTCTTTGGCTTCTGTTAGCATCTTCAAACTTTCAAAACCATCCGATGCTTCTTCTGCCAAGCGTTTAGCTTGAGGTAAATTCCCTGATAGTTTTTCCAGCTTAGCAAATGATGCCTTATGGTAAGCAATAGAGCGTTTATCTTTATGTCTCTCTGCAATTGGAAAGCTTAATTCTAATAATCGTCGTGCTTCTTCTAAATTTCCTAATTTTAGAGCCACGTCTGCTAACCAATTTTGAATAGCAACGACTGCTCTTTGCCATCCAGCTTGTTGAGCTTCAGTTAATGCTTGCTGGAAAATGTTTTCAGCCTGCTGATAATCTCCAGCTTGAAAATGTATCTGTCCTTGATAATAAATAATATGAACTTGTTGTTCCTTTATTTTCAACTCTGGTAGCGATGCTTGTTTTAACAGTTTTTCCTCTTCTGTTAGCCACTCCTGAGCTTGCTTAAACTGTTGTTGATTAATATATAAAATAGCCATGTTTGTAGCTATCTCTAACTGCAAGATTATAGTTTGATGGTGGCGCAAATCCCAAGCTTCCTGTAACAAAATCTCTGCTTCTTTTAGCTGGCTCTCTTGGCGCATCCTAATCAAAGTGCCAGCGCGATCGCTCATTACCTCAACTGCAAATGTCCAATCTCCAGCTTGTTTGGCAGTTTCAATCAACCAAGTTGTCCAGTCTAAACGTTCATCCCAGTATCCACGCACATGAATATAGCCCTTAATATGTTGCCAAATTGTTCGCGCATCACAGTACATTACTTTACTAATACACCATTCGAGTACGGCTCTGAGATTTTCCCATTCAGCTTCTAAATAACCATAGCCGAGATGCCATTCCTTCCAATTCGTACCTCCGTAAGCCTCCGAAAATTTGATATACCAATTGACCCATCTTTGTTGCAACTTTTGAGCCAATTCACTATTCGCAGCTAACTCAGCAGCAGAATACTCGCGGGTCAATTCAAGCAGGTTGTAGCGCCCTTGCTGCTGATAAACCAAGGAAAGTTGCTGCAATTTCGCCAATCCTTGAGCTGTAACAATTGGGTCAGCTTGCTCAAAAGCAATACTGGCAGCAGTTTCTCTGGTTATAGGTTGTACTCCTAGTGAAATTGCCATCAGCAAATAGTAAGGGGGCGTGCCTCTTAGGGGAATTACCGAGCCTGCAAAACAAAAACGGGCAACATCACCATTAGGTTCTTTGATTTGTGCCAACACATCCTCCAGTAAATAACCCGCCGCCATCTGACCAATGGCATAAATAATTGCAGCAGGTATTCCGCTTACTCCCTCAAAAAGTTGCTGAGATTCTTTCCTAGTCAAATTTATACTTTTTTCTTTAGCTTCATGTTGGATGAGGTGCAAACCATCTTCTTTAGGTAGACAACCCAGGCGAATGGGTACAAACAAAGCTTGTTCACGAGTAGTGATAATGACTTTCACCGTTGGTGGTAAATCGTATAGAAAGGACAGAACTTCCTGTTGGTCTTCAATGGTTTCTAAATTATCAACAATTAATAAGGTTTTTGTTTGAGATAATTTCTCTCGAATTGGCTGAAATTGTTCTTCTAAAGGTAAATTAATGATTTCACTGATATCTAGGACACGAGCAATTTCCCTGCAAATATCCCGCAGAGTACGTTCTCTAGTTAATCGAGGCAAGATACCAATAGAGGTCAGATGATTTTGTTTGGCGGAAGTAAAGATAATAGCTTCAAAGGTGGGAAGGCTGGGAGCGAAATGTTCGTTATTGCTCACTTCCAAGCAACGATAAGCTATTTCTACGACTAAAGTAGTTTTACCTACACCACCAATGCCATCCACACTGATTAAATGAGCGGTGTGCTGAAAATCCAAAAGTTCCATTAGCCGCATGATTTCTTGGGCGCGACCAATAAAGGCTGTATGTTCTCTTGCTGGCAAGTTTTGATAAATAAGGTATTTTTGGCTGATATTTACCAGATTGGGTTCAGTTTCTAAATGGGGTAGATGAGCAGGTTGGGTATGATCTGAAGGCTCCTCAGCATTTGACTCTAACCGTTGCGACTGTTCCAACTTGTTAGCCAGGAGAAATCTGAGTTTATTTTCTTTACCACGACTAACGCCACTAATATTGAACTTCCTGTACACCTGACCCATACGTTTCAAACAAGCATCTGCTGATGTACTCAATTGGGTGGCTATTTGTTCGTAGCTTAGACCATCCGCCATTCGCATCAAGAAAACTTGCTGCTGTTCTGGGGATAGTTCATGCTCGTAAGCCATTTGAGTAAGAAAACTATGTGGCAACATTCATCAACAAATAATTTGGCTATTTATCCTCCAGTTTACTCACTTTACCGAGGCATTAAGAGGATAGATAAGGTTAAATATTATGAAGACCGGGAAAATAGCCTAAAAAAAATTATATTCTCAAATAAACCGAGGATTAAGGAGGATAACTGGTATTAGAGCTACTGCTGTAAGAAATATATAAGTTCTCAGTTGCATGATTTACAAAACCTTACCCTACCCTATCGGGTACTCTTCTTCTTGTTATGGATACTGCTAGCGATTTAGGGGTTATACCCATCGTTGATGATAAATTAACTTTTTTAAGGCTATTCCAGGACGCGATGTCTACAACAGGCTACGCCTACTCGCCCTTGGCGTTGTGTCAAAAAGCATATAAATCTTTTGGATAAGGGGTTAAAGCTACCATTCGCCAGCAGTAACCTTACTTGCTAAGGCTGGGGGTGATGTAAAAAAGTGTATTGCGCCTATTGAAAACCGCTATATCAGTAACTGACTTTTTCCGTTAAGTCGTAAAAGGTTGAGATAGTAAGGATTTTAAGCTCTCATGTATTATCAATATATGAGAGCTAATGACAATAAACGACGAGAGAATAGGACTTTGAGATAGCGCTTCCAGGAGCGATGGCATCCTCTCAAAAGTAACGGGAAAAGTTAGATATCAACAAATAGCCTCGTCAACTGCTTCCTTAAGCTTTCCACTTTGAATGAAAAAGTGGCTTGGATGCGGTGTGAGAAGGTAAGTGTCTTTCCCACCTGAAAAAATATTCAGATTTTTTTTCCAATATGCATAAAACTACACTCTCTCTTTGGAGACTGATATAGGAATCTAAAAAAGCGAGGAGTAATCAGCTTGGATAGTCATTGTCTTGAAGACACTTATAGTTAAAGTTTTGTCAATCAAAGTTAAATGAATAACTAAAAATAAATAGCAAATGCACAAATAAGGGGTATCTTGCGATGGTCCAAAATCGACCACAGCCTTCTTTAGAAGAACTAGCTGTGAGAGCTAAAACAGCAGCAATACGAGCTAAGGATGACTCGCACAGTTGTGAAGTGAGACAGCAAGCATTATTAGAAAAACAGATTTTACTCACAGAACTAATGAGTGTATTAATGGAGCAGATAAAAATTGAGTTACCCAAACCAAAAAGCATTGATTTATCATATATTTATGAAGAAACGCTCCAAAACACCTTGTTGTATGTTTGTAAAAATATAGAAAAATTTGACCCAGAAAGGATTACTGTAAAAACAATAAATAAGGATGAACCAAAAGAAAATCCTTTTATAAGATGGTTTATTTTTCTATTCTTTAAAAGAAAAATAGATATTATTGATTGGATAAAGTGGAAAGGAAAAGTTATATCTATATATAAAGATAATAATGACTCTGAGACAAACATTCTTGATGTTTATTGCCCTCCAGAAGTTAACAATCCTCTTCCCTCTGAAAAGCTAATAGCTTTTATTAAAGAAGATCCAGAAGGATTATTCGCAAGTACACTGTTCAAGAATAACCCGAAGGCTAGCTTTCAAATTATTTTACTTAAAAAAGGTGAAGAAGGGAAGTCTTGGAAAGAAATAGTTGAAGAATTAAAGTTAGGGAAAACTCACGGACCTATTTTTACATTTTATGGAAGATGTTGTGAAAAATTCGCTCCTTATTTTAGAAAATATCTAAATTTAGAAGTCAAGATAAAAAGGAATCAAAGTCAGACTTCAGATGCATCTGACTAGATTATATGTGTGAATTAAATGTAAAAGAGCTTATCAGGAGAAAAAGCAATGAATTCTAATCAATTGGCTTTTACAATACCTATCAGCAGGGAAATGATTAATATTGCTGATAAATTGAGCCAGCAACAGCACAACGAACAAAAAACTCGTGAGGTTTATCTCAATACTTTGGCTTTATTGGTAGTTGAATTTTTCTGTCAATGTATGGAAATTGAAACAGAATTTAGCAAAACTTATGGCTTGGATAATGTTGTTCTATCTTTAATGAATACTGCCAGCATATTTATCAAAGATAAGGGTTTATTGGAGTGTCGTCCTGTACTTCCTAAAGAAGAATTTTGTGATATCCCACCAGAAATTTTATCAGAGCGTATTGGTTATATGGTAGTAGAAATTGATGAGATTGACAGACAAGCAAGAATATTAGGCTTCGTAGAATCGGTTACAAATGAAAAATTCCCTCTAGCTAAATTAAGCTCTCTTCAAGATTTTTTAGTTTATCTACAAAAATTACAAAAAGTTGAAAATGATGCAAATTCTACAGCAAGCATTCCTAAAATTACTGTCAATCTAATTAACGAAAGCATAGTTAAACTAAGCAAATGGTTTGAAGGATTATTAGACAGTGGATGGCAATCTGAATTAGCTATTGCCAGAGATATTCCTAATGTATTAGCTGTTTCCAAAGATATTTCTCCTGTTAATGTTACTGACAAAGAAGAAGTAGGTGGTGCAAGAATTATTCATCTCATGCATCTTTCTGAACCAGTGCTTTTAATTCTCCGCCAAACACGATTAAGTCCAGATGAGATTGAAATTATCTTACGTCTTTATCCAGCTAGTGAATCAATATTCTTATTAGATGGAATAAAGATGACATTACTAGATGAGAAAGATAACCCTATTCGTCAGCTTGAAAAGCAAGCAAAGGGAAGTAACTGGTTGCAACTTAGATTTAAAGGAAATGTTGGAGATGAATTTAGTTTAAAAATTAGTTTCAGAGAAGATAGCGTCATCACAAAATTTATTATTTAGTTAGGCTAACAAGTATTGTGCTTCTTAATATTGAAGTATTGCATATAAATGTAGATGATGTTTTTTGCAACTTTGACAAACACTAATAAGGGATAAAACGATGAATCGCAGTGTTTATGCTTTAATTGTTGGGATTAATAATTATCAATCTCCTACAATTCCTCCTTTAAAAGGATGCGTTAACGATATCATAGTGATTGATGAGTTTTTAAGAAAACACTTAACGAATAATGAGGATAAATTATTTATCAAGAAACTGATAAATCATGAAGCGACTCGTCAAGCGATTATTGACGGTTTTCGGGAACATCTCTGTCAGGCAAAAAGTAATGATGTTGCGTTATTTTACTTCAGCGGCCATGGTTCTCAAGAACGCGCTGGACAGGAATTTTGGAATTTAGAACCAGACCATTTAAATGAAACTTTGGTTTGTTGGGATAGTCGCACAGATAATATTTGGGATTTAGCTGATAAAGAAATTGCAAAATTAATTACAGAGGTTTCTCAAAATCACCCACATATTGTTATAATTTTGGATTGTTGTCATTCTGGTGGAGGGACACGAGACGAAAATAATAATGTTTCTTCAGATAAATTTAATTTGCAATATACCGGTATACGTTCAGTCAATACTGAATGGAGAGAAAGACCACTTTCTAGCTTTATATTGTCAGATAAAGAAATCAATAGTTTCTTTTCTAACTCTGATTTGAATGACAACCAAACAAATAAGTTTTTTCTACCACACGGAGAATACATACTTTTAGCCGCTTGCCGAGATAATGAAGAGGCAAAAGAACATCGTAGCCAAAAAAGAGGAGTATTTTCCTACTTTTTAATGGACAGCTTACAACGAAATGGCAGTTTAAATTATCGTGATTTATTTAAGCGAGCTAATGCCTTAGTTCGCAGTTTATATCCTAACCAATCGCCGCAAATTGAAGCGACAAATACCAATTACTTAGACCAGCCTTTTTTAGGAGGTATAGTTGGTCAACGACAAATATACTTTACCGTTATTTATGATGGACTCAATGGTTGGAGTATTGATGCAGGTGCGGTTCATGGTATTATTTATAGTAAGGGAAATGAAAAAACAAGGTTAGCTATCTTTCCAATCAATGTAGAAGATATTAGCCAGCTACAAGATGCGATCGCTGTAGCAGAAATTACAGAAGTTTTACCACAACTGAGCCGAATTAATATCTCTGGGGAAAGAGAAATATTAGATCCAGAGTTAACTTACAAAGCTGTCATTACCAGTTTACCTGCATCTTTTTTGAAAGTTTATCTGAAAGGAGAAGAATCTGGAGTTAACTATGCACGTCAAGCTATTAAAACAGCTAGTTTTGGTGAAAGCTATTCACTTTATATTGGTGAAGTAGATAATTTCAACGAAGCAGATGTTTGCTTGCAAGCTTTAGGTGATAAATATTTCATTATACGCGTTAGCGATCAGCGCCAATTAATATCCCCAATTCCAGGATTTACCTCAGAAAGTGCATTACAAGCAATTCATGCTTTAGAACATATTGCACGATGGATAAATATAGCTACTATTACAAATCCTGCGAACAGTTTAATTACAACTAATGCAATACAAATGCAAGTTTATCAACAGGAATCAGAAATTCATGATTCCCAGATTTATTTGGAATACCAATCTAATAATGGAAAGTTACAACCTCCAAAAATTCGCATAAAACTGACTAATAAAAGTGAAAATGCTCTTTACTGCGTTTTGCTGAATTTAACCGAACTTTTTGCAGTTACAGCAATTCCTTTTGCAGGAGGTCGCACTGGAATATTGTTGCAACCAGGGCAAGAAATTTGGGCTTTAGAAGGAAGAGATATCTCTATGGTTATACCTCAAAATTTTTGGCATCAGGGAGTAACAGAGTATAAAGATATTCTTAAACTAATTGTTAGCACTAGTGAATTTGATGCTAATTTGTTCGTACAAGGTAATATTGAAAAGTCTAATTACTATTCTTTTAGTGATAATACACAAGTATATATTACGAAAAGTATTGACTTTAATAATCTTATTATACGAAAAATTCAATCTCGTGCGATAGTTCCTTATCAAGATGAACCTCAAAAGCCTGAAGTTTTGGATGAGTGGATGACTAGTCAAATATTAATTATCACTGCAACACCTAATACGGATGAGCAAGTTAAACAGAAAAATTTACACAGGTTATTTAGACATTTGAGAATAGGATTATTTTTGGTATTGCCTGTGATAGCGATATTTTTGGGCTGGATAATCTGGCAAAAATCGCAGTCAGATAAATCAGATAAGCAAAAAACATCATATTATAACTTTTCTGTCCTGTTAGAAAAATCCAAAACCAATCTTAATAAAAATTCAAATCCAGTTACAGATGACAATGATTTTACATAGAGCAGAATTCAGGAGTTAAACAGCCTTCATGTCTGGCTAGCAGACCTAAATTCTGTACTCCATCAACTTGAAATGCACTGTAATAACTTTACTTAAGATTGTGCCACTTATGAAATTGCACTTTACTGTATTGCACTAATAATTGATTTTTGGTATTAGCTAATGTATTGACTTACAAAGTCGATTGGTAAAAAATTATTCTTTCAAATTTATATTTTTGACAACAAACACATAATTATTTACCAGAGTTTTTTATGATGATAGCACTTTTATGTCGTCCTCAAGAACGAGTATTCCCTCTTATCTCAGCAAATATTTATAACCTGAGTTCCGAGGAAACAGAATTAACTGCTGACCAACAAGCTGGGAAAAATCTGTTGCAGCTTGCCAACCAAGATTTCTCTACTTGGCATAATTTTACTGGATTGGGGTTAGATTTAAAAGGTCAACTAGGGCATTTATTAGTTCAGCATAAACTAGCAATAGAAGCAGAAATTGCTGCCAAGTGGCAACGGGCTGATTTTTTCTGGAATCAGATGCGAATTGAATTAAAGGCTTTATTAAAAAAGCCAGAGTTATGGCAGGAATTTGTGCAAAATATAACCAATATTCCTGGGGTTCATATAATTAACGATCCTGAAAAAATACGTCAGTATTTGGTGAATGAATTATTTATTAATACTCACTGTGCTTTCTACAATGGATTGATAATAAATACTAGAAAACCGTCTTGGAAAGAGCGTGCTTTTGTTCACATTGATTATATTCAGCAGTTGTTGGATTTATCTCCTGTATCTGCTCAAGAAGTAGAAACTTTATTAGGAGAAGCTTGGCAGACGCGAATTACTGCGTATAAAGAAGATAAGAAATGGCGACAAGCAATAAATTACTGTCAGCAAAGGATAAAATGGTTACCGAATAACATCACTTTTCAGGGTGAACTAGCAGAAATTCACTACTTAAAAGTGCTAGCAAAATTAGGAGAAGCAAGAACAGATAATCAATATACTAAAAATGCAAAACATTTATTAAATGGTATTCAAACCTTAGAGAAATACCTAAAAGACTATCCTTACAACGTGACTATTTTTGAAATGTTGGGTAGTTTGTATTATCTACGGGCAATTAGTTTAGCCAATAATAATTCTTTGGCTTTAGCACTGCTTTGTATCCAAAAAGCTGTAACTTACAATCCTTACTTACAGAAAGCTTTTGAGAGCCGTAATGAGCTAATTGAGACGATGGGGCAGCTACAAGAGCAGGTTAATCAGCTTCAGGTTGATATCAGACAAGGGGCGCAACTGACTCCCAAAGGGCAAAAAATGGTAGCGGAAGCTAATAAAGGTTTTGCACTCATGAATGTTTATATTGATTCCGATGAAGCTAAGGAAACAGCCAATGATTTTTATATAGCTGAAGCAGTTTACCTTTGGCATAAAATTGGGCTACCAGAACCCCTTGAAGGTTGGCAAAAGGAGTCATTTACTGGGGTAATGCATACTGCTAATGGCAAAACAATACCAATAGGGTCTAACAGTGGCTGGATTGGAAAGGCGCTCCATTTATGGGATGCAGTGAAAAATGTGTTGCAAAACCCACCATCAAGTAAAGCTAGTTTAGCTGGTCTTTGGCAATGGGCAATTCTTGATAAACCTGATTTAGCGGAACTGGATGCTAATGTTATCTGTGCATTTCTGGAACGTAAGCTGTTTGAGGAAAAGAGCGATCGCGTTTTAATAACACCTCCCACAGAAAACTCGGAATCACCTCCCATACTTACACCTGCATACACAAAACCTCAATTCAGTACAGAACCTATGATTTCGTGGCTATTTAGTTCTCAAGATAAGCGCATTAAGCTACAGATGATCGTTGCAAGTTTATTGATAGTTGCGACTAGTTACGTTGTGATACAAGAACGAACAACGTTTGCAAAACGAGAGAAGGCTTATCAAGTAATTTTGGCAGCAAAGCAAGTACAAAACGATCAAGCCGTGCTGGCAGCATCTAAGGAATTTTTTCACAATGCGTCCTTCTTTGGTAGAGATGAACGGACAGCACAGGTAATAGAAATCTACGAAGAATCTTTGGTACGTTGGGTTCCTCAGCAGCCAGAAGCGGAACTCACATCAGAAAACAAGGAATATTTAAAACTCTACACACAGTTACAAAAACTATAAAACTATCAAACCATAAATGCAGAGGAGAAAAGCCATGAACGTTAAAAAGATTTTTGATTTGTTGAGCATTACTGCTCTTGTTGCATCTCCTGTCGTTTTGGGAGTAGTTCACGCCCAAACAAGGACATCCCCAGCTGTTGCACAAACAACAGAAGTCATAACCAATAAAAACTTTCCTCTAAATCAACCTCAGCTCGTCAACTTTAATAAGGATGGCTTAGAAAAGTTGACAGAACGCCAAAAATCAGACCAATTACGCGATTGGCTGTTAATAACAGCTCTCTCTGGGAAAGGTCTTTCTAGTGAACAAATTAGTCAGAGTATCTATGACCTCCCGACGGTGCGCTATGACTTTATGAGTCCCGTTGCCAATTTTGAGTATGGTACTACTCGTTCTCGCTATATTGGTAATGGTAAAGTGATTGCCATCATACCAAAAACTGCTTCTAAAGAAGAGCGTATCAACGACCTTGCTCATATTGCCGATCGCCAAACTAAAGACCAAGGGGAAAAGCCAAAAGTAATTGAAGTATTTGAGTATGAAATTAATCCTACCAATCAATCAGCCACAATCACCAGACGCGATTCAATAAATGGTGAAGAAATTTTTAGCAGTGCCTATGGTTACTATGAAACTACTATCAACAACAAAGATGACCTACAAAATTTTCTCAATCAGATCGATGATATTACCTTCGCTCAAGTTAATAATTACAGTTTAAATTTAGGCGGACGTAAAATATTTGGCATTAAGCATCAAGGTATTCGTTTAGAAGATATAGCAGCATTGTGGCAATCAGAAAAGAAAATACAAGAGCGTCCACAAGACTTCAACTTCGTCAATGGTAGTGGATTTTCTCTAGATCCCAGTTTTGACTATAGTGGATTGCAAAAAGCTTTAGATGCTGCAAAACCTCTGTTGCAAATCAAATCAGATGGTAAACCTGTAATTAGCGAGCAAGATATTCAACAAGCGAAACAGGGTTTAAAACAAAAAGAGATAGAGCCTTATCGCCGATTGGTAAATAAACTAAAAATATTTTTAAAATCCAGGCAAGGCTCCAAAGCAATAGAAGAAGGAAAAATTGGAAAGCAAATCAAGCAAGAAATTTACTCATACGATACCAGAGTACAAAAAGAAGTAGAAACTGAGATTAAAAATTATCAAAATCAGCTGATTGGAGAGATAGAATCAGCAGAAAAATCTGGAAAAGCACCAGAAGATATCAAGCAATTAATAACAACTAGGTTCCAAAAGTTTCAAGAAAATCTCCTCAAACAAAAAGAAGAAGAAAGAAATAAATTTATTACTGATTTAGAAAATAAAGCAGAAGCAGAAATTAACAATTTTTTGCATCAAGACATAACTCAAGGTTTCATATTTGCACGTTATGACGGCGATTTGCAAGGAACAGAGGTTGGGATGATTCTGTTTTATACAGACTTACTTGCCAAACTTTGGGGGTTTGATTATGCTAATTCTGCTCCTGAAAAATCGATTCAAGACTTCAAAGCTAAAAAAGATATAGCTGTCTCATCGATCTATAAAGAAGAACTGAAAAGAGTATCTGGTACTAGAACTTGGTTTGAACCGAATAAAAAAGAAATTCAGGTTGCAGATGCAGGGAATAGCTTAATTTTTTCTCGTATTGCTACTAAAGTTTCTGCTCGTTCTCACAACCCACTTGAAGGCGAGAAAAATGAAGAAGCACCTAATGCTGTTTCTGACGCCTTTGTGAACTTTTGGAATGCTCACTACGAAGAAGTTGCTGAATTTGAGCCACAGTACAAAAAGCTCAATTCAATTATGAAGTGGAGTATTTTAATTAGTTGGATTAATCATTCAGGCAACAGCAATTCTTTGGATTTTTTATCCTCTGTTAGAGTTAGACGTGATTGGAATTTTTCTGAATGGGTTCAAGCTAAAAAAAATCAGCTAAAATTCCAAGACTGGGATACACAACCTTGTAATAATCAATCAGAAATTAATATAGAAAAGCCTGTATGCTTCTATAAGCCTGGCTATAAGGGAACTAAGGCAGAAGCAATACCTGTTATCACTTCAAAATCATTTAAACAATTCGGTGAGAATAGTTTTTTATCTGGTGGTGTTTCGTTATCTAGCAAAGATTTATTTAACGAAATACATCCGATTAACAAAACTACTTCAATTAACGAAGTAGTTTTACGTCCAAACATGGATTCATTTACTAAAGATGGTGATATTATCACTATTCAATCACAACCTCTAGCTAAGGATTTACAAGGTACGAAATATACACTCAAACCTATAACTAAATCTGAAGTATCAACTACGATTATTCCTGAAGAAAGTTTAAACTTTCGTAGTAAGAATGCAAACATAACTAATCAGCAGATTACTAGTAAAACTATCCAAACTCCCGACGGAATAACAATCGAAAATGATATTGGCAGTACTGGTTTTGGTAATTTAAATGTTACTAAAACACCGAATGGTTTTAACGTAGGTTTTGAGAGTCGGGCTGTAGATGCTGGATATTCCTTGGCCTTGGATTTAAGTAAAACAAAAGGGAATGTTTCTGATGCTCTTAAGAAAATAGATAATGTTGAGTTTGTCAGGTATTCTTCATCTCAACCTAATGATTATTATGTCAAACTTCAAGAGTCTGAGCAATGGGTGAAAGTTAGCGAAGGTGGTGGTATAATACCACCCTCCAAACCACCAAAAACACAAATGGCTGTTGGTGAACCAGAGGATGGTGCGCGTAACTTCAAAATCGAATGGTTAGATGAAGCACAAATACCGAAATCAACGCAATCAGTGTATCAGAACCCTTCTAGGGAAGGAGTAAATGATAAACCTTCGTTTAATCCGCACGAAGACGTGAAGAACCTCGTCACACATGAATTGCAGTATCGTGCGTTCAAGAAACTGGATTTAAATTTACGAATCCAAAAGATTGACAGTTCATTGAAAGCAAAGAACTATGTCAAAGCAAGCAAACTTCTTGATGAATCAATCAAAGTACACGGTTCCGAACCAAATTTGGTGCTGCGTAAGGTAATAGTTGAAGCTGGTGCAGGACGTTTGAATATAGAACCGATATCTGTTCAAGGGACAAAAGTACCATTTGAAAAAAATAACGTTTTTGATGAAATCAATCGAGTTGTAGAAAACAACAACTTCCACCGAATTGAGACAGATAAAGAGTTCTATTATGTGCAAGATGATCCAGGCTTAAATAACCGTGATTGGAACGTTTCTGTTAAATCAGGTGTTCCTTTCTCTGGAGCCAGATTCTACAAAATTCAAGCGGGAAAAATAGGTGGGGTAAAAGTTTCTCTCAGCGGGATAAATGATGCTAGTGCCTCAAGCCACGCTGCTACCAAACCTCAAGTCTCGAATTCTACCTATCGCCTCTACAATCCTTCCCTACCCTATACAGGGAAAGAAGACAAATGCGACAAACCAGATGAATTAGAAACAAATAAAACAGCTAACTGTCCCGATGAAAAGCCTACTTACATCGTCACAGTATCAGATAAGTAGTAATTTACAGACGGAGGAGTATGGTGTCATTCGATTCTTTGGATGAACTCAAAGATGGATATGAATTAGCACTGGCAAAATGGCGACAAGGTGATTTAGCAGGAGCTTTCCACCTCTTGCTAGAAATCTTCACTTATCGCCTTCTCGATACTGAGTTAATTGATGCTGATTTAAAAGTCATCCAATCCCTTGCAGATTTAGCTAGTTTTTTTGGTGAATTTCAAATAGCTGATGATTTACTTTGTGGTGCTGTTGGATTATATGAGAATGCAGACAGCGAATGTTGGGCTGACTATACCCGTTTAAGAAGAATTCAATTGTCTTTAGATAAAGGAGATTTGCATCTATCCAAGCTATTGCTGCAAGAAATGGCTTCGCGTATCGGCGATATTGACGAAATTCAATTCTCAACACCAGGTTTAATTAAGTGGGAATTAAGTTGTATATGGCGCAATACTGAGTTCCAAGATCGGACTGTGTTGTTTGCTGAACTCTATTTAGTTATGGGACGACTACTTTCTGCTTTAGGACAATATGCTGAGGCTTTAGTAGCGCTGCATCAAGGACTATCACATACTGAAGGCAAAGAAATACCTTCTTTGGCTCAGCAGACTGTCATACCACTCAAACTAGCTGTTGCAACTGCTCACTTGGAGAAGGGCAACTTTAATCATGCGGATAATTATCTTTCTGATTTGGACAGCCAATTAATTCAACAGGAATCTCCCGAATACTTAATCCGCTGGTTTGAGTTATCTGGCAAACTCTGTCTACTCCAGGGAGAGTTGGGCAAGGGGCTGAAACAATTCCAAAAAGTTCAGGAAATTTGCTCTCAACTGCGTTCTCAACAAGCCCAGTTGCGCTCAACTCTTAATCTTGCTCATATTTTAATTCTCCTTAACCAGACTAGCACTGCCCAGAGTTACTTAAATAGTGTCCAGTCAGATGCCTCAACTATTGGCAATTCTGCTTTAGTCAGTCGTGCAGAATTATTGCTGAGTCTTGCTCAGACTCGTAGTCGTTCCTTAGTGGAGGGTAGTCCTGTAGCACTGACGGTTATCGGAATGCTAGGAGGAAAACATAAACCGCAGTCTGTAGTACAAGAAGATGCAAAACTCGATTTATCTAGCCCATCAGCTAATTTTTTGACTTGGTTTGAAGACCGTGCCCTCGCTTTTCATTGGCAGTTAAGTGACTATAACCTACAAACCGCAGGTAAGTTACTCAAGCAAATTAAAACAGTATTTCAGCATACTGATTCGCGTCTTATTCAGGTACAAATTCGGGTGTTAGAAGGGATTTTTGCTTATTATCAAGGGGTGGAAAGCAAAAAAAGCGATGTCTACGACGGGCTACGCTTACGCTCAAAAGTGCGCTCCCACTCAGCAGACATTATTCAGGCGAACGAGATTTTAGAGGAAGTCTGTCCGCAACTCAAACAGATGGGGTTAAAACCAGAACTCTGGCAAGTACAGCGATTTTTGGGATGGTGTCGGGCTAGCTTAAATTATCCAGCAGACGAACAAGAAACTTTAACAGTATCTACAAATCAACTACTAGCACAGATGACTGCATCACTGACTCCTGAAGACCAAGTGTTTTATCTGTTGAATAGATGGACTACAGATGAAGAATACATCGCCGCAGAAATTAATCAGCTACAACGTATGCAACTGAGATTGCATCGAGTTTCTGTTTGGCTACGTCCTTGGCAACGGTTAGAACTGATGCGGCGGCTCAATGCTTTAGTGGAACATATCGACAGATACAAGGATGTATTAGCCAAACGTACAATTAAAGGCGACAGAATAAAAGTTCCATTTTTACCTCCTGCATCATTATGGCTGCGGCTGTTAACTCACCCAAAAGACAGAATTACTCTTTCCTTTTTGATTCTGCCAGATCGTGTTTTAGTTGTGAGAACAGGGCGATTTTTATTTGATTTTCATGTTATTCCTATCACTCGTTTGGAAGTGCGTAATCAGGTACAACATTGGTACAAACTTATCAAGAATATTAACGATGGTCGAGATATCGATGACAAACCAATCAACAGTATCGATGACAACGGTGATATTAATTATCATCGAGATATGAATGTGAATTGGCAGGGCGAATATGAAGAAGAAATGGCAGAGGTAGCAAATGTGGGGCAGGAAGTAGCTAAAACTCTTGCAGAAATGCTAGCAATTCCTAAGCTGCTAGAAGGTTTACCCAAACACATTCGGGCATTGACAATTGTACCTGATGATATTTTGCATGGCTTTCCTTTTGCCGCCATACGCTACAAAGAAAAGTATTTAATTGAGCATTATGCCATTTCTATAGCTTACGAGTCCAAAGGTAGGCGATCGCCTCCTAATTCAATTATTTCCAAACAAAAAGCGTTAGTAGTAGGCGTATCTAACGGTAACAAGCAGTTTTCATTCCTCAAAGGGGTTAAACCCGAACTAAAACAGGTAGAAGACTGGCTAGACCGCAATCACATTCATCGCTTTTCTTTTGTAAATAGTTCCAAAACTACTGTTGTTGAAAATTTATCTCAAGCAACCTTACTTCATATTGCTTGTCATGGCACTTTTGAGTTAAATCAACCAGACCAGTCAGGACTGGTATTTATCTCTGATTCTAAAGAACAAGAGATTCTCAGCCTCAGAGAATTATCAGAAATGAACTTAACGAATTTGCGCCATGCAACCCTCTCTTCCTGTTGGTCAGCAGATCACTTTATCCTCCCTGGTCGTTGGATTATCAGCTTACCGGAAACACTCTGGCGGTCTGGAACTCAAAGCATTCTTGGTTGTCTTTGGAAGGTAGACGATAAAATCGCAGTATCTTTTATGGCCCGTTTTTACAACTATTTAGATAAATTCCCACGAGATGAAGCTTTGCATCGGACTCAGTTAGATTGCCTAAATAACTGTCTGCCTAACTGCAATGTAAATACTGATAGCCTTTTCTTATGGGCAGGATTTAATCTTTATGGCGACTACACAGCTTTAAATTGACGAAGATTAATGCCAATAATTTTTTACCAATTTTATGGTTATTTCATTACTGAAAAGTTTACCCCATTTTAATTTGAGGGTTAACGTACAAAAAACCGTTTTGGGTGCGACACGATGGCGCACCAAGAGCTGGAAGCCCCTACAAAGCTTCCAAAAGATGAGTATTGATATACTTGGTTAAGCTGGAAACGCCTAAGGGACTTCCAGAAAATAAACTATTCCATTAATAATAATAATCATTTTTAAGGGGAATGAAGGGGCTGCCGACGGCAGCCCCTTCATTCCCCTTTTGTAGTAATTTGAATAATGACGCTTGTTTTTGAGTGTGGTAACTGATGTCCATAGTATTAACTGATTCTCTCAAAAAGTTGTTGATTGAAACTGCATCTCAACTAAAAGGTGCAGCAAAGCGCAAATTTATGGCACAGACAGTTCAGGGCTTAGGCTTAGGAGGGCAAAGGCTTGCACAATCAGAATTAGGATGGAATCGAGATACTATTAGGAAAGGAATAAGAGAATTAGAAAGCGGTATTACTTGTGTTGATAACATGAGTGGCAAAGGACGTTATAAAGCAGAAGTTCACCTGCCAAATCTTTTAGAAGACATAAAAAACTTAGTTGACTTCCATAGTCAAACTGATCCTAGTTTTAAAAGTCAAAGACTATATAGCAGACTCAGTGCTGCCGAAGTCAGAAAGCAATTAATTGAAAAATATGGTTATAGTGATGAAAATTTACATACATCAGAAACAATTCGAGTCAAATTAAATAATTTAGGTTATAAGCTCAGAAGGGTAAAGAAAGTTCAACCTCAAAAAAAATCCCACAAACTGATGCCATCTTTGAGCAATTATACCTAGTAAATAAAGATGCTTCGGAAGATAAAAGTATTCTACGTCTAAGCATGGATGCAAAAGCTCGCGTTAAGATTGGCTCATTTGATCGCGGGGGTAAAAGCAGGGATGGAGCAAAAGCTGATGACCATGATTATAATCCAAAAACAACTGTAACTCCTTATGGTATATTCCTTCCAGAGTTTGATGAACTATTTTTATACTTTACGGAATCGAAAGTTACAATTGATTTTATTGTTGATATTTTAGAAGATTTTTGGTTATCAGAAAAACGATGCTTTTCTGATAACCAAACCCTACTTCTCAATCAAGATAATGGGCCGCAGAATAGTTCACGGCGTACCCAATTTATGAAACGTATAGTAGAGTTTGCCCACAAGCATCAAGTAAATGTACGTTTAGCTTACTATCCACCTTATCATAGTAAATATAATTCGATAGAAAGGACATGGGCAATACTAGAGAATCATTAGAATGGCAGCATTTTAGATGAAGTGGAGACGGCTTTAAAGTTTGCTAGTACTATGAAATGGAAAGGTTCTCATCCAGTAGTTAAGCTAGTACACAAAACTTATGAGAATGGGGTAAAACTTACAAAAAAATCTATGGCTCAAATTGAAAAACAGATTGAGCGGCTAACCGATTCTACTCATGAAGTCTTCCCAAATTTAGGTAATTGGTTTATTGATATTTGTTGTAGTAAAACAAAAGTTATTTACTTTTAATAACAGCATTTATTTAGCTACAAAATATCCCTTATTTACACTGTTTAACTTCAAAGCAGACGACAAGTGTATAGATTCTTTATGCATAGATGAGGGGGAGAAAAGGGGTTGCCGAGGGCAACCCCTTTTCTCCCCCTTAAAATGATTATCATTCTTGAGAAAACCTGTCTCTTGTTTTTTTTGGAATAATTTATTCTTTGGAAGTCCCTTAGCCAATCAGGAATTTTAGAAATGGTGGCAGACAATATTATTCTCGCTTACCGGGATGAGTATTACAACCCAGACACTACAGACCAAGGAATATTAGAGCTGATCGTGGCTAAAGCACGGCACGGTGAAACAGGCACAGCAACGGTATTTTTTGACAAGTCCTATGGAATTATCCAGAATTTGCCCTCCGGAAATATTTGAGTCTTCAAACTGCTGTCAAAACTATCCGCCTCCTGTATCGGAATTTTTACTGGGGGGTATTGATAATAGCCCTAGTAAAAACCTTATTTGATTGATACCAGAAAGCAACCCGGCGATCGCAACAATGATTTGGATTGGTCAGTGCTAATTGTTGAGATTGTTTAATCCCGACAATAGAAATATTGTGTTAAATTCCGTAAAAGCGCATACTCAAGATGTATCCAGAGATAAACTCATAATCTGCTACCCTAACCATGTATTAAGACTTTTTCGAGCAATATCTGAGACTATACTAGTCTGACTTTTCACGGTAGGTCCTCGAACCACGAAATAGCGTAGCTTTTTCCATCGGCTCATTGTCAACAATCCAAAATTATTGACAATGAGCCACTGAAAAATCAGAGATTGGGAAGCGCTAAAAATACCCTTTTCAATATGCCGTGAAAAGTCAGTATACTAGTGGGTGATCTTAATTACGTAATAAACTATACAAACTAATTTATCTTTTGAATAGATGCTCAGTACGTAATTCTGATTTTCAATTTTGAAAGGAAAGTAGATGTGGGAGTAGTTTACATAGGCGATCGCACAACAGGCAAAACTCACTTAGCAATGGAGTTAGCCAACCCGAAAAATGAATATGTAAAAGTAACAAGTCTAGATTATGAAAATCTTAGACAAAAACTATATGACGTAAACACAGGTGAATTTAAAGCAACAGATGCTGAACAAGCTGTTTATGGAGAATACTTAGATATCCAAGTGCGACTCCCTACGGGTAATAAACAAGTAATAGTAGATTGGATAGATACACCTGGAGAAGTTTGGCGAAAAAGCTGGCAAACTGACAACCCAGATAAATGGAGGAAATTTTTAGAAACAATACAACAAAGTGAAGGAATTTTACTAATTCTTCCACCGCATCGGGGATTAACTTTCCAGTCAGGTGTGAATATAGAGCAATTTATGAACCAACAACAATGGTGCAATAGATTTGACCGTTGGGTAGAGTTTTTTCGTCAGGATTGCCCCAAAGCAAGACATATTCTTATTTGTTTAAATAAAGCAGATTTATTTTGCGATTTGCAAAAAGAAGCTTCGCAGCTTGTTTACAATCCTAACGGCGCTCAAATGAATTGGCAGCAACGTCATAGTTATGTTTTACAGAGATATTTTAGACCAATTCACTCACAGTTAGAACAAATTAATAATAATGTTTTAGGTTTATCGGTTCGGTGCTTTATTACTAGTATTTATCATCGCTCTTTATTGGAATTACCTTGGATTTATTTAGGGAGTTTTTTGGCTAGGTAATGAAGGAGAATTAATATGGGAAATATTCGTGTAATTGGTCCACGAGGTTCGGGTAAAACAACTTATTTAGCGGCTCTAGCTTATCAGCCTATACAACCAGGAAGTAAGACTAAAAATTTCAAAGTCCAGGCGATTAATGAAGACACAAGAAAACTAGCAGAAAAAGCTGAAACTCTGATTCTGGAGGGTGGTTCACTAGAACCTACTGGCGTTTTAGTTAAAACTATCGATGATGTGCCTGTTTATTCATTTAATATTCAAATTGGCACTTTATTTCAGAAAAATCAAAACATAAACTTAGCAGTTAGAGATTATCCAGGAGAAATTTTTGATGAACTAGAACTAGGGTTAACAAATCCAATCCAAACAGAATTTATTGATGAATGCCTAGCAAAAGATGTGGCTGGTTGTTTGATTATGTTAACTGAGTGGAAGAAGGGAACAGATAGGCATTACAGCCGAGTTTTACAACGGTTTATTGAATTGATGGATAACCAAGGTAGAATTAGTGATTTACGCCTAGCTGTGGCAATGAGTAAGTGCGAACGTGGGGAACTTTGGCCTGGTCGTTTAGACCCAGAAACAGATTTATTTAACGCTCATTTACCGAAAAGTACAAAAGTTTTAAAAGAAAAAATTCCTTCTCGGAATTTAAATTTTTATGCCATATCAACTTTTGGGGTTTTAGGACGCAATAATCCCCGACCAAATCGGATTGAAGAATGGGGAACGAATGGGAGAAATTCGGTTTTGCGAGAGGCAAATCGTTGGCGGCCTTACA
Source organism: Nostoc sp. 2RC (assembly GCF_014222165.1). Classification (NCBI taxonomy): domain Bacteria; kingdom Bacillati; phylum Cyanobacteriota; class Cyanophyceae; order Nostocales; family Nostocaceae; genus Nostoc; species Nostoc sp. 2RC. The sequence goes on along the minus strand of NZ_JACKZU010000092.1, from coordinate 2,540 downwards.
ACTTAATTGCCCCTCTTTATTGGCTGAGTACGGGTAGGAGAATGAGAAATGAAGCTTGATTGGTTGAAAAAGAATTCCTCTGAACCGCAGCAAAGTAATGCAGTATTGCGGGTAATTGGCGATCGCTCCTCTGGTAAAACAACCTACATGGCATCTTTAGCACGCTGGCCCAACGCCGATCCTTCTAGTCCCGTGCAGTCTGTAATCCCAGTGAATGAAGCAGGAGAAGAACTCATTACTAAAGCTCAAAATCTTCTAGAACAAGGATTGGCTCTCGAACCCAGCAACCTTGATGCTAGTGCGGCTGATGTCAAAGATTACACGCTCAGGATTGCACTCAAAGGACAGTTTTCTTGGAAAAATGCCAAAACTAGCATTGGATCTCAATTAGTAAATCTTAATATCAGTTGTAAAGACTACCCTGGAGAGTTTTTTGCTGACCTCCTCCAACAAACAGGAAACCCAAAATTACAGGATTACTTAGATGATTGCCTGCAAGCCACGGGAATAATGTTCTTAGTTGATGGCAACAGTCGTCGCAAAGACCTGGAATACGTTACAGGTTTAGATAAATTTTTGACAGCCTTAGATCGTAGCGACATTATGGGTGGAAAGCGGAGAATTTCCCTGGTTATGACTAAATGCGAACAATCAGAGTTGTGGGTTAATCGCCATAAACCTGCATTTCTTGCAGAGGCTCGTTTTCCTCAAGTTTTTAGAAAATTGCAAACTTGGCAGCAAATGGGAGCCGGAAAAGTGGATTACTTTACTACTTCGGCTTTTGGGATGTTGGGGAATAATTTCCCAGAACCAAATGTAACTTTACTTAGTCGTGGGCGAGATGGAATCGCCGCAGTAATCAAAGACCCGAAGCGCTGGCGACCTTTTGGCCTAGTGGCTCCAATTTATTGGCTATGTACAGGCGATCGCCATAAAGAATTAGATAAAGGTTAAATATATGAATCCAGCAACTATTAAAATTCACGAATTTAGTACTGGTATTCGCCCAGAGAGAACAGCTGATGGCGGTTGGGTGTCACGGGGATTCACCGGACAATATATGAATATAACGCTTGCATCTGTTCCCTCTGCTGTAGAGCGTTCCATTGCCAATCGGGAATTTGCCGTAACAGAAGGTGCTTCTACCGATCGGCCAGCAATCATCGGCCGTGTGGTGGGGAGTGGAGAAGATGCTTGGTCAGTGGTGGCTGTGGTGACGCGGGGGCGAGATGAAATAGGGCGTAGTTTGTCTGTTTATCGTTATTTTTTGTGCCAGGGAGATAACAACCTTCGGAAAATCTTGGCTTGGTGGGAAGGTAAAGGAATGCCCAGGTTTGACCCCTTTGATTCTAGAGAGGTTGGGCAACCTAATTTATTTGATGTCAATTCTGCTCAGCCACCAAATATCCAACAAGAAGCTCTAGCTTTACCTGTAGATAGCTCTGAGCCAATACTATTAGAACCAAAACATCAATATAATTTGCAAACTATCAATACTTTAGCAATAAAAAAATTCAACACTCATAGCAGCGGTCAAACTGCTTCTTGGGCATTTAATGTTGAAGCACTGGAACAACCGAGACGTTTTCAGGTAATTCAAGCAGCGAGTCAGCGTGCCTATGAAATATTAGAAAGAGCAATCAAGAATGTTCCGCAATTTTCAGCGCCGGTTGTTGCAGACGAAGAAGCACTTAAGTCTGCAATTCGGGGTTTGATTAATAGTTCTCAAGTGAAACCTGAAGCAGTACAAACCATTGCGGATGCTCTACAAAATCAACAAATTCCCAAAGAATATTGGCACAGCCTGTTTGACGCACAGGGAGCGAAAACTGCAATTAACCAAAAAATTTATAGCCCACAAATGGTGCGGTTAATTACCCTCAGAGCAATGGTAATACCAGAGACTCTACCGGAATTTTTGGCTTGGTTGAATGTGAAGGCAGGTAAGAAACCAGACGATAACCAGACTGTTTCTTTAGAGTTCCAATTGGCTATACGTGATTTATTTCCTAAAAATAAACTTGTAGATGGGATAAAGTTTATCTTACCTAAGCTTTTGGAAGAAGAAATTACACCTGAGACATTATATAGTTTGCTAATGGTCAAAGGTAGTGCCTGGTTTGTTTGTCGTAAAGATTTTACTGATGATATTCAATCAGATTTAAAGCTAATCGATCAAATTTTTCATTCTTCCGATCCAGAAGCAATTTTAGCCTCAAAAAGTTTTAAGTTAGGTACTAAAATTTGGCAAGAATTAATGAGCTTTTGGCGATTAAATCGCTATCATAATAACTCATTTAATCGCTATTACAAGCCTTTTGCTGAATTATTTGAACAGCTAGAAACTTACTCAATATCTGCTTATTTTTATCAAGTAAGCGATGGTATAGTTCCTAAAGATATATATAATAAAACTTCTTCTCATAAGCCTTTCGGGTTACGTCTCAAACCGAAGGTTAGTCTTTTTGAAACTTTTTTGTTCTTTTTCCAAGAAAATTCCGAGCATTTTGCAATTCTTGCAGTATTAGTACCAATATTAT
>NZ_JACKZU010000790.1:0-578 GCF_014222165.1 Nostoc sp. 2RC | reverse complement strand
CCAATCTTAATTAAAGTATCATTGTTGCTTTGAGTAATGGACAAATTTGCATAGCTAATACCACCTGATAAAGCAATCAAATCTTCATTAATGTTGAAATCTTTGATTGTATCTCTACCTTGATTTGGCGCAAGCACAAAAATATCATTACCTGCACCACCTGTGAGATTATCAGTACCCAAACCGCCGTAAAGTTCATCGTTTCCGTCACCAGCAACAATGGTGTCATTACTAGCAAAGCCAAAAATCAAATCGTCTGAGCTAGTTCCCTGTAAGTTATCAGCTGAAGCTGAACCTGTGATAATACTATTAACTTGATTGCCACTTTTAATATTAACAACATCAACATCGTCAGCATTTAAATTGTTATATTTAGCATCACTACTAACGGCTTTGGCAGTAATAATTTGATAAGTAGTATTACCATCTGCAATGCCATCATTAACACCTGTAACGATGATGGTTTGGGGCGTATTCCAGTTAGCAGCAGTAAATGTGACGCTAGAAACTGAAATAGTGCCTTCATTGACATTGGAACTACTCAAATTTATCGTGACATCAGCAGTGGGTTGGGTATC
>NZ_JACKZU010000091.1:0-23747 GCF_014222165.1 Nostoc sp. 2RC | reverse complement strand
CCTAAGAATAGGTAATTGTTGATATTCAGGTTCTAAATTGGGAACGTTATTTTCCTTTTTATTTTTTTCCATCTCGTCATTTGCTGTGATGAGATGCTCATTAATATATTTTAATAAAACAGGATAAATTAATTTAAATATCAAAAACTCTTGTAAATAGCGCCAAGATTTCTTCATCGGTTTATAACTTTCTTAGTTAAATTTATCGACAAAGTAATCTTCCTCTTTTTTAAGAAGAATGCATCTAAATTTTATGAATGTTTAAGTTTTATTGGTGGCAATGTTTGAAGTTTCTTCGATTAAATCTTTTAAACCAAGGTTGAGAGGCTCAATGGAACGTTCTAAAGCTTCAATTTTGGCACAACCGGTAATTTGTTCAAGCACATCTATGTAAGTTTGACTACCAGCTTTATCCAAATACTGATATCAAAATAATTTACCATAAAAAATCGGTTTTACAGATATCAATCACGGAGCGATCGCCAAATTTTTCCGCCTACTGATATTTTGATAATGAATCGACGAACTTTTAAGCTAATCTTTTAGCCTCTATAGTCTGCGGTAATCGTAGGGGTTCTGGTAAATCTGGAATTGCTAGTTCCCAACCATTTGCTAAAGTCAAAATCTTCCCCTCAGATCCCACTGTTTGACTAACCACTTCTTCTTCAAGATCTTTTTTGGCAACATAGACTACTAACTGTCCAGCAGCATTTTGACGCAGCATGACTTTCATTTAATTTCCTCAACAGCTTCTAGTTCTTTTTTGCGACAACCGACAATCAAGCCCTTTTCGATAAAATGCACTGCATAGATATAGGAATTTTGCAAAAATGTACCAATACTGACGATATAGCCGATATCTCCCTTTTTTGCTAGTGTTGCACCAATTTCCTGACCGGGGTATGTACCGTCATTGCGGATTAACTTGCGTGTTCTGACTTTGGAACCAATTTCAAAGGCTGGTGGTAAGTCTAGTTCTAATTCATCTAATTGCATAAAATTACTCATCCTGTAGGTTAAAGAATTATTATTCACACCGCAGAGGAGAAATTATTTGTATGTTTAATTCAGCTAACTGGTGTGCAAAGGGTTCGTAAGTGACAGGGTTATTATGTATTACTTATATCAGGCTGAGCTAATCAGAATATCGCATATATTAGCTTGTACTCAATTACTATTGAGTTCGATGCAGTCATAATTTACAAGCAGAAAAAAATTTTTTCACCTCAGGGTACTAGTATTTTGAGTTTAGTGGTGCTGGTATTTATCAGGCTAATTAGTGAGAGTTATTAACGGGGAATAGGGAATAGGGAACAGGGAATAGGGAACAGAGAGTAGAAGTGTACCTAGTTTTTTTCAAAAATCAAATATGAATCCTATAAGTTGCAGAAAAAATCAGCCTTGAGTTGGCGATCGCCTGACTAAATAATGCTTTAAAAAGGCTAGAAAATCCTTAGCCCAAGGGGTGATATCTATGGCTAACAGTAGCCTGAAACTCAGAGACATAGTGCGTCTGTATATCTAAATACGATTTTCGATGAAGTTTTTTTAAGATTAGTTGTTTCAAATAAAAAAGTGTTATTTTAGATACAGAATTGAATTTTGCAAAACAACTGGAGTAGTGCTTAGTTAATTACTCCGGTTATTCATTTCCAAACTATCTAAGTAAATAGGGCATTTAGGCAGCGACGAAACACAATCTGAGTACAAATTACCAAGTTCAAAAAACAACTTATATTACACTCAAACTATTGCTAGTATTAGGTTCAAGGCGAGTACAGAAATACTTGAACCCCTTCATCATAAATACTCGTACCCTACCCCAAAAATACTAGTACCCATACCTAAAAAATTTTTTGCAAATCTTCTAAAACCTTGGTAATCATAAGCTTCGATTTTTGAGTACAAACTTAATTAATTTAATAAATTATAAAAACCACTCAAAATTGCCTCCCATTGGGTGGCTGCTATAAATGAAATATGTATCGCTAGCAACCTAATGCACTAACAAAAACTTGACAGTTATCACTATAAAAGGTTGTAGCGATCGGTGATTGGAGATGCGATAGTAGCAAGTCTCTATGAATAGAAGTGACTGCTCTCAAAGTGCAACGCGACTTTAATTTCTACTGAGATCGAAACTCAAGCATCTTTCATCAAGCCAGCCCCCAACCCAAATACGTAGCGAAATTCAATGACACCACCTACAGGGCTACTAACTTGTGCCACTACGGAGACAAAAACTCAAGCTAAATCTGGCGGTTGTGGTTGCAGCAGCAAAACCTATGCCACCACTAATTTAGATGAGAAAATTAAAGCGCGGATTGAGAAACATCCTTGCTATAGCGAAGAAGCGCACCACCACTATGCTAGGATGCACGTTGCAGTAGCACCAGCTTGCAACATCCAATGCAACTATTGTAACCGCAAATATGATTGTGCTAATGAAAGTCGTCCTGGTGTTGTTAGCGAATTGCTCACACCAGAAGAAGCAGCGCACAAAGTTTTAGTGATTGCAGGCAAAATTCCCCAAATGACTGTTTTGGGAATTGCTGGCCCTGGAGATCCTCTAGCGAATCCAGAAAAGACTTTCCGCACCTTCGAGTTAATTGCCGAGAAAGCACCAGATATCAAACTTTGCCTATCAACCAACGGATTAATGCTTCCCGATTATGTAGATCGGATTAAACAACTCAATATCGATCATGTCACCATAACTATTAATATGGTAGACCCAGAAATCGGGACAAAGATTTATCCTTGGGTTCACTACAAACGCAAACGCTACAGAGGTATTGAAGGTATCCGCATTTTGCACGAAAAGCAAATGGAAGGATTGCAAGCCCTCAAAGAAGCAGATATTCTTTGCAAAGTTAACTCGGTGATGATTCCGGGAATTAACGATGAACACTTGGTAGAGGTAAACGAAGTTATCCGTTCCAAGGGCGCATTTCTCCATAACATTATGCCGCTAATTTCTGCCCCAGAACATGGTACTCACTTTGGTTTGACTGGTCAACGCGGCCCGAATCCTAAAGAACTGAAAACAGTACAAGATAAATGTTCTGGTAATATGAAAATGATGCGCCATTGTCGTCAATGTCGCGCCGATGCAGTGGGGTTATTAGGTGAAGACCGCAGTCAAGAATTTACTAAAGAGAAATTTATGGAAATGGCTCCAGAATACAATTTGGAGCAACGCCAAGAAGTTCATGCACAGATTGAAAAGTCTCAACAAGAAATTAAAGCTACTAAGGAAAAAGTTGTAGAGACCTTGCATACAACATCTCTGAAGAACAGACCAAAAATCTTAGTTGCAGTTGCTACCAAAGGCGGTGGTTTGGTTAACCAGCACTTCGGTCATGCTAAGGAGTTTATGATTTACGAAGTGCATGGTAGCAGTGCTAAATTTGTCGGTCATCGTAAAATTGACCATTATTGCCAAAGTGGATACGGCGAGGAAGCTACTTTAGAAAACATTATTCAAGCTATCTCCGATTGCAAAGCGGTTCTGGTTTCTAAAATTGGTCACTGTCCCCAGGAAGAATTGCAAAAAGCCGGCTTACAAACTGTTGAAGCCTACGACGTGATTGAAAAGGTGGCTTTGGAATTTTACGAGAAATGGCTTAGTCAATAGGGCATGGGGCATAACGCATGGGAGCTAATAAACCTCTTGCACAAATCAAATTCATAACTCCTTACTCTCTGCACCTAGTGGTCTTGGCGGGGTAAAGGGTAAAGGGTAAAGGGGAAAGGTTTTAAATCCCTTACCCTTTTCCCCTTTCCCTTTCCCCAGACCTCACCCAGCAAAGTTAACTTGACGGACTACTACTAAAGTACCTCTGCGTGAGACAAATCATCCCACAATTCCCAATATCCAAGCATCAATAAGAAATGGTGAGTATAGAACCATGAGCGTGATTTATTTAGATAACAACGCCACAACTAAGGTAGACGAGCAAGTTATAGAGGTAATGCTGCCCTACCTCAGCGAGTTTTACGGTAACCCTTCTTCGATGCACAGTTTTGGCGGACAAGTAGGGAAAGCAGTTAAGGAAGCCAGGGCGCAAGTTGCAGCTTTGTTGGGAGCAGAGGATTCGGAAATTATCTTTACCAGTTGTGGTACTGAGGGAAATAATACAGCTATCAAAGCAGCTTTAGCAGCACAACCTGACAAGCGCCACATTATTACCACACAAGTAGAACACGCAGCTATCCTCAATGTCTGTAAACAACTGGAAAAACAGGGTTACACAGTTACCTACCTCTCTGTAGACCGTAAAGGTCAAATTGACTTGATGGAACTAGAAGCCGCTTTAACTGGCAATACCGCTTTAGTTTCCACCATGTATGCTAACAATGAAACCGGCGTAGTATTCCCCATTGAACAGATTGGGTTACGGGCGAAGGATGCAGGTGCTATCTTCCATGTGGATGCAGTGCAAGCGGTGGGTAAAGTTCCTCTCAACCTCAAGACCAGCACCATCGATATGCTTACCCTCTCCGGTCACAAACTCCATGCTCCCAAAGGTGTGGGTGCACTGTATGTCAGACGTGGTGTGAGATTCCGGCCCCTGTTAATCGGCGGACACCAAGAACGGGGACGCAGAGCAGGTACAGAAAACGTGCCCGGTATTATTGGTTTAGGTAAAGCCGCAGAACTAGAACTGTTGCACATAAAAGAGGCAAGCAAAAGAGAAGCTAGGCTGCGCGATCGCTTAGAACAAGGCTTATTATCTGCAATAAATAATACTGAAGTTAACGGTGATATTACACACAGATTGCCCAACACCACCAGCATCGGTTTCAAGTATATCGAAGGGGAAGCGATTTTATTATCCCTCAACCAATACGGTATCTGTGCCTCTTCTGGTTCGGCTTGTACTTCTGGCTCCTTAGAACCCTCCCATGTTTTGCGCGCAATGGGCTTACCCTATACCACTTTGCACGGTTCGATTCGCTTCAGTCTTTCACGTTACACCACTGAAGCCGAAATAAACCGAGTTTTAGAAGTAATGCCTGCAATTGTCCAACGTTTACGCGCTATTTCTCCCTTTAATAACGACCAAGCCAACTGGCTGCAAGGGCGGGAAGAAGCTTTTGCTCATTGATAGGGACAAGGGAGATGGGGAGATGAGGGGATAGGGAAGTGTGGGGAGTGTGGGGAGTGTGGGAGGAAAGATTTCTTCCTCATCCTCCCACACCTCCCACCCCTCCCACACTTCCTGCTTGCCCAATGCCCAATGCCAAAATCCAAAATCTAAAATCTAAAATCCAAAATTTAAAATCGGTTATGTGGGAATATACTGATAAGGTACTAGAACTTTTTTACAATCCTAAAAACCAAGGTGCAATAGAAGATAGCAACGAAGCAGGGGTAGCAGTGGTTTTTGGTGAAGTGGGCAGTATTGCTTGCGGAGATGCTTTGAGACTGCACCTGAAAATAGAAGTAGACAGCGATAGGATTCTTGATGCTCGGTTTCAAACTTTTGGCTGTACAAGTGCGATCGCTTCTTCTTCGGCTTTGACTGAGTTAATCAAAAGTCTAACCTTAGATGAAGCGCTGAAAGTCACTAATAAAAAGATTGCTGAATACTTAGGCGGATTACCAGAAGCCAAGATGCACTGTTCAGTAATGGGACAAGAAGCGTTAGAAGCCGCAATTTTTAAATACCGGGGTATTCCCCTAGCTGTCCATGAAGATGATGAAGGTACATTGGTTTGTAGTTGCTTTGGTATCAGCGAAGCCAAGGTTCGCCGGGTGATTCAAGAAAACAACCTCACCACTGCCGAACAAGTAACAAGTTATATCAAAGCTGGTGGCGGTTGCGGTTCTTGTCTTGCTAATATCGATGACCTAATCGCTGCGGTAAAACAGGAATCAGCGGTAGCTGTTGGTACTAGCTATAAATTAAGCACCCAAATTGCGGCAAATATTACCACCACTCAAGTGCAATCCCCACGGCCGCTAACAACAGTCCAAAAAATCGCCTTGATTCAAAAAATTCTCGATGAAGAAGTTAGACCACTGCTGATTGCTGATGGCGGAGATATCGAACTGTACGACGTACAAGGGGATAACGTCCAAGTAGTATTGCAAGGTGCTTGTGGTTCTTGTCCTAGCAGTACCGCCACCCTGAAAGTTGCCGTTGAAGCAAAATTGCAAGAGCGTGTCAGCCCAAGCTTACGAGTAGAAGCTGTTGACCCATTATTCAGCATTTCTAAGGGTCGTTAGTAAATGACCCCCTTAATTACAAATTACCCAAAATATGCCATCTATCTCTATTCCCGAACCAAAGGTGTTAGAGCGTAGGCGAAGCCCGCCCTCAGAAAGAGAAGGCATCGCCACCAGCGACGTTTAAGAGAAGCGATCGCACTCTCGAACCCAGACCACTAAAAAACCTCAATCACCAAATTTATTGCAGGAAAAACAACCATGACTGACAACATTAGACAAATCGCATTCTACGGTAAAGGCGGTATCGGTAAATCTACAACCTCTCAAAATACGATCGCTGGCCTTGCTGAATTGGGCGAACGGATCATGATTGTGGGATGTGACCCTAAAGCAGATTCCACCCGTTTGATGCTCCATTCCAAAGCTCAAACCACCATTTTGCACCTAGCTGCTGAACGTGGCGCAGTTGAAGATTTGGAATTGGACGAAGTATTGCTAACTGGTTATCAAGGTGTGAAGTGTGTAGAGTCTGGTGGCCCTGAACCTGGTGTAGGCTGCGCTGGACGTGGGATCATCACCGCCATCAACTTCTTAGAAGAAAACGGCGCTTACGAAGATTTAGATTTCGTTTCCTATGACGTATTAGGTGACGTTGTTTGCGGTGGTTTTGCTATGCCAATCCGCGAAGGTAAAGCGCAAGAAATCTACATCGTTTGCTCTGGTGAAATGATGGCTATGTATGCTGCTAACAACATTGCTAGAGGTATTCTCAAATATGCTCACTCTGGTGGTGTACGCTTGGGTGGTCTAATCTGCAACAGCCGTAATGTCGATCGCGAAGTGGAATTGATTGAAGCATTGGCTGAGAGACTCAACACGCAAATGATTCACTTTGTTCCTCGTAACAATGTGGTGCAACATGCAGAACTGCGTCGGATGACAGTTATTGAATACGCTTTTGAACATCCCCAAGCCAATGAATATCGTGCTTTGGCTAAGAAAATCAAAGAAAATACCAAGCTGACTATTCCCACCCCCATTTCAATGGACGAATTGGAAGAACTGCTAGTTGAATTTGGCATTCTCGGTGGTGAAGAAGAATATCAAAATGCGATCGCCCAAGACGCAAACAAAACCACTGCACTAGTTTAGTAGTTTGTAGTGAGGACTTTAGTCCTCAAAAATGGAAGGCTAAAGCCCTTACTACGAACTCTCACTTCATTGCACCACCCAAATTCCCCTCATCCCTAAAGAGTTATGACACCTACCGAATCCCCGATTTTAAACGAAACAACGCCAGTCGTTGATAAAAAAGAACTTATTCAAGAGACACTAGAAGCCTACCCTGAAAAATCCCGCAAAAAGCGCGAAAAACACCTCAACGTTTACGAACAAGGTAAATCTGATTGCGGCGTTAAATCCAACATCAAATCCATTCCCGGTACAATGACCACCCGTGGTTGCGCCTATGCAGGTTCAAAAGGTGTGGTTTGGGGCCCCATCAAAGACATGGTTCACATCAGCCACGGCCCCGTTGGTTGCGGTTACTACTCCTGGTCGGGTCGGCGTAACTACTACATTGGGACTACTGGTATCGATTCCTTCGGCACTATGCAGTTTACCTCCGACTTCCAAGAACGGGACATCGTGTTTGGTGGAGATAAAAAGCTCGCTAAATTAATCGATGAGATTGAAGAACTGTTCCCCCTCAATCGTGGTATCTCCATACAATCCGAATGTCCGATTGGTCTAATTGGTGACGACATTGAAGCCGTTGCTAAGAAGAAATCCAAGGAAACTGGTAAAACTGTTGTTCCCGTACGTTGCGAAGGCTTCCGGGGTGTATCCCAATCCCTCGGACACCACATCGCCAACGACACCATCCGCGACTGGGTATTTCCCAAAGCTGACAAAGCCAAGAAAGAAGGCACTCTAGGATTTGAACCAGGCCCCTACGATGTAGCAATTATCGGTGACTACAACATCGGTGGTGATGCTTGGTCTAGCCGCATCCTGTTAGAAGAAATCGGCTTGCGAGTTGTGGCTCAATGGTCTGGAGACGGTACTCTACATGAGATGATGCTCACCCCCAGCGTGAAACTTAACTTAGTTCACTGCTACCGCTCTATGAACTATATCTCGCGTCATATGGAAGAAACTTATGGCGTTCCTTGGTTGGAGTATAATTTCTTCGGCCCCACCAAGATTGCTGAATCTTTGCGAGAAATTGCTGCTAAGTTTGACGAAACTATTCAAGCCAAAGCAGAAGAAGTTATTGCCAAGTACGAAGCTCAAACCAAAGCTGTACTAGAAAAATATCGCCCCCGCTTAGAAGGTAAAACAGTTGCTCTCATGGTCGGTGGTTTGCGTCCCCGTCACGTTGTTCCTGCTTTTGAAGACCTGGGTATGAAGCTTATCGGTACGGGCTACGAGTTTGGTCACAACGATGATTATAAGCGCACCACCAACTACATAGAAAATGGCACTTTAATTTACGATGATGTGTCTGCTTATGAATTTGAGCATTTCGTCAAAGCACTCAAGCCAGATTTAATTGCTTCCGGGATTAAAGAGAAGTACGTTTTCCAGAAAATGGCGCTTCCTTTTCGCCAGATGCATTCCTGGGATTATTCAGGGCCGTACCACGGTTACGACGGATTCGCTATCTTCGCCCGTGATATGGATCTTGCTCTCAATAGCCCAACTTGGAGTTTAATTGGTGCGCCTTGGAGGAAGTAAGAGCTTTTTTTTAACGCAAAGGTTCGCAGAGTTTTTTGAAGGAGGATATCGATGGCTCAAAATGATGTAAATAAGATTAAGGATCATGCTGAACTTTTTCAACAGCAGGAGTATCAGGAGTTATTTCAAGCTAAGAAAGAGTTTGAATGTGGGCATGAGGCCGAGCAAGTTACCCAGATGGCTGAGTGGACGAAAACCTGGGAATACCGCGAAAAGAACTTTTCCCGTCAAGCTTTGACCGTTAACCCTGCGAAGGCTTGTCAACCTTTAGGAGCAATTTTAGCTGCTGTTGGTTTTGAAGGTACACTACCTTTTGTACATGGTTCTCAAGGGTGTGTTGCTTACTTTCGCAGTCACTTCACCCGCCACTTCAAAGAACCGTTTTCTGCTGTATCTTCTTCTATGACAGAAGATGCAGCCGTATTCGGTGGTTTGAAGAATCTGATTGAAGGTTTGTCTGTTTCCTACAATCTGTATAAACCCAAAATGATCGCTGTCTGCACCACTTGTATGGCGGAGGTGATTGGGGATGACTTGCAAGCTTTTATCAAAACTGCCAAAGAAGAAGGTGCTGTTTTGGAAGAATTCCCCGTTCCTTATGCTCATACTCCCAGTTTTGTCGGTTCCCACATTTTGGGATATGACAACATGATGAAGGGAATTTTGTCAAATTTGACAGCAGGTAAGAAGAAAGAGACAACCAACAGCAAAATTAACTTTATTCCTGGGTTTGAAACATATATTGGCAACTTGCGGGAAATTAAGCGGATTGCTAATGTGATGGGAATTGAGTATACCCTGTTGGCAGATAACTCGGAATACTTGGATTCTCCGAATAACGGTACATATAATATGTATCCAGGTGGAACTAAGCTAGAAGATGCGGCTGATTCGATTAATGCTGAAGCGACGATCGCACTCCAAGCTTACGCCACTACCAAAACTCGCGAATACATCGAACACGAATGGCATCAAAAGACCTACGTTAACCGTCCCGTAGGGATTCGTGGTACTGATGAATTTTTGATGAAACTGTCGGCGTTAACTGGTAAGCTAATTCCCCAACAATTAGAAGATGAACGGGGACGGGCGGTGGATGCGTTAACTGATTCCCAAGCGTGGTTGCATGGTAAACGGATTGCAATGTATGGCGATCCCGATTTAGTAATTGGTTTGACGCAATTCTTATTAGAAGTTGGTGCAGAACCAGTTCACATCCTTGTCAGCAATAGCAACGAACATTTTGAGGCAGAACTGAGAGCATTACTTGACTCTAGCCCCTTTGGGCAAGGTGCGACAATTCACGGTGGACGCGACTTATGGCACATGCGTTCTTTACTATTTACCGAACCTGTAGACTTGCTCATCGGCAATTCCTACGGTAAATATCTCTGGCGCGACACCAAAACCCCATTCGTGCGGATTGGCTACCCCATCTTTGACCGCCACCACCTGCACCGCTACGCCACCTACGGCTACCAAGGTACAATCAACCTACTCAACTGGATTGTTAACACACTCCTAGATGAGTTAGATCGCAACACCATTATTCCATCTAAGACCGATATTTCCTACGACTTGATTCGATAGTAAATGGGCATGGGGCATGGGGCATTGGGCATTGATACTAATTATTCTGTTTGTCTTCCTTGTCCCCCTTGTCTTCGTTCCTGCTTATACCAGCCTGCTATGAGTACAATCATTCACAGCCGCGACCACCTCCGGTGCGCTAGACGCCATCGCTTCTTTGATGTTCTCTCTCCGTTACGCCGATGGGTGGATCGAATTCAAGTTAGCGATCGCCATACCGCCCATCTCATTTGCCGCATTATTCCCTGTTGCTGTCCTTTTGAACGCGACCTTAAATTCCTCAAACACACTTTCCACATTCCCCCACTCTGCAAATTAAATCCTCTCTACGACGAATTTGTGGGTTTACGCTTCCGCAGCCTCTCCTACCTCTCTGATGAATGTGGCGAAGATATCACCAAATACATCTGCTAACTCTTTGCGTACCTTTGCGTTTACCTTTGCGCCCCTTTGCGTTAAAAAATCTTTCTCAAACACCCATGAAAATCACCCAAGGCAAAATTAACGAGTTGCTAAGTGAGCCAGGATGCGAACACAATCACCACAAGCATGGGCAGAAGAAAAACCAATCTTGCCACCAACAAGCCCAACCCGGTGCAGCCCAAGGGGGTTGTGCCTTCGATGGCGCATCCATCGCCCTAGTACCCATTACTGATGCTGCTCATTTAGTCCACGGGCCGATCGCTTGCGCTGGTAATTCTTGGGGTGGTCGTGGTAGTCTTTCCTCTGATTCTCATCTCTACAAAATGGGTTTCACGACTGATTTAAGTGAGAATGATATCATCTTTGGTGGCGAAAAGAAGCTGTACAAAGCCATTCTAGAAGTACAGCAACGCTATCAACCTGCGGCGGTGTTTGTTTACTCCACTTGTGTAACGGCGCTGATTGGCGATGATTTGGATACAGTCTGTGAAGCGGCGGCTAAGAAAACAGGTATACCCGTCATCCCTGTAAATTCCCCTGGTTTTATTGGCAGTAAAAATCTGGGTAATCGCGTCGGTGGCGAAGCTTTACTAGAATATGTCATCGGTACTGCTGAACCAGAATATACCACTCCCTATGATATTAATTTGATTGGTGAGTACAATATTGCGGGTGAATTGTGGGGTGTTCTGCCCTTATTTGCAAAACTAGGTATTCGCGTCCTCGCTAAAATTACGGGTGATGCTAAGTATAATGAAGTGCGTTCTGCTCACCGTGCAAAACTCAATGTGATGATTTGCTCCAAAGCTTTGATTAATGTGGCGCGAAAGATGGAGGAGCGTTATGGTATCCCTTATATTGAAGAATCTTTCTATGGTGTAGATGATATGAATCGCTGTTTGCGGAATATTGCCGCAAAGTTAGGCGACCAAAGTTTACAAGCAAGAGTAGAAAAGCTAATTACAGAAGAAACTACTGCGCTAGATATTGCTTTAGCTCCCTATCGTGCCCGTCTTCAAGGCAAGCGAGTTGTCCTTTATACTGGAGGTGTGAAAAGTTGGTCTATTATCTCGGCGGCTAAGGACTTAGGCATGGAAGTTGTCGCCACTAGCACCAAGAAAAGTACTGAAGAAGATAAAGCGAGGATCAAAGAATTACTAGGAAAAGATGGCATTGCTATGGAAAAAGGCAACGCCCAAGAATTACTCCGGGTGATTGCCCAGACAAAAGCGGATATGCTGATTGCTGGTGGTCGCAATCAATACACTGCCCTGAAAGCCCGCATTCCATTTTTAGATATTAATCAAGAACGCCATCATCCCTATGCTGGATATGTGGGTATGGTGGAAATGGCGCGAGAATTAGACGAGGCTTTGCATAGTCCGGTATGGGTGCAGGTGCGTCAGGTTGCACCTTGGGAAGAGGGAGCAGGGGAAGCAATTTCAATCCAAAATCCAAAATCTAAAATCCAAAATTCTTCCAAGTCGGTTGCGGTGAATCCTCTCAAGCAAAGTCAACCTTTAGGTGCAGCTTTAGCATTTTTAGGATTGAAGGGTGTAATGCCTTTGTTTCACGGTTCTCAGGGTTGTACTGCGTTCGCCAAAGTTATGTTAGTGCGGCATTTTCGGGAAGCTATTCCCCTATCCACCACAGCTATGACGGAAGTTAGCACTATTTTAGGTGGCGAGGAAAATATTGAGCAAGCAATTCTGACGCTGGTAGAGAAATCAAAGCCGGAAATTATCGGTTTGTGTACAACTGGACTCACGGAAACTAGAGGGGATGACATGGAAGGTATCCTCAGAAGTATCCGCAAGCGTCACCCAGAATTATATGATTTGCCCATTGTCTTTGCTTCTACGCCTGATTTTAAAAGTGCATTGCAAGATGGTTTTGCCGCCGCCGTGGAAAGTATAGTTAAGGAATTGCCGCAATTGGGAGAAACCAGATTAGACCAAGTAAATATTTTGGTAAGTTCTGCGTTTACCCCTGGAGATGTCCAGGAAATTAAAGAAATTGTTTCTGCTTTTGGGTTAAAACCCATTGTATTACCCGACCTTTCCGCCTCCCTTGATGGTCACTTGGATGATTCCTACAGTGCGGTGACTGGTGGTGGGACAACGTTACCAGAACTGCGAGAGATGGGTAGTTCGGTGTTTACCCTCGCACTAGGTGAGAGTATGCGGGGTGCAGCCGAGAGTTTACAAACTCAGTTTGACATACCGTTTGAAGTGTTTCCCCAACTAACTGGTTTAGGTGCAGTTGATAACTTTTTGCAAGGACTAGTAGATATTAGCGGGAATGCAGTCCCAGAAAAATATTGCCATGAACGCCGTCAGTTACAAGATGCCATGCTTGATACTCACTTTTACTTTGGGTGTAAGCGGGTGTCGTTAGCGTTGGAACCTGATTTATTGTGGTCAATAGCTTGGTTTTTGCGATCGATGGGTGCGGAAATTCACGCCGCAGTCACAACTACAAAGTCGCCACTGTTAGAGAATTTGCCAGTAGAAAGCGTTACTATTGGCGATTTGGAAGATTTTGAGCAATTAGCGGTGGGTTCTGACCTGGTAATTGCAAATTCTCATGGTAAAGCCGTTGCTCGTCGTCTGCATACTTCTTTCTATCGTCTCGGTTTTCCGATTTTTGACCGTTTGGGTAATGGACAGCGTTGTACTGTCGGCTACCGAGGAACTATTCAACTGTTGTTTGATATTGGCAATTTATTTTTGGAGATAGAAGAAAATTAGTTGACTGTTGACTGTTGATTCATCTTTGGAGGCTAAATATGAAAATTGCTTTTACAACTAGCGACCAAGTTCATATTAATGCTCATTTTGGTTGGGCGAAAAAAATAGATGTTTATGAAGTTTCAACTGAGGGTTATCAGTTTTTCAATACTTTAAGATTTGATGGTGACCTTAAGGAAGATGGCAATGAAGATAAATTATTGCCAAAAATTGAAGCTTTGGCTGATTGCACAATTGTTTATGTATCAGCAATTGGTGGGAGTGCGGCTGCTCGGTTAATCAAGAAACGTATTACACCAATCAAAGCCAGGTCTGAAGATGATGAAATAAGTGATGTTCTGGAAAAGTTAGTCCAAACTTTAAAAGGTAGTCCTCCTCCTTGGTTACGAAAAGCTTTATTACAAAAATCATCGAATTTTGAAGAAGAGGAAGTAGGTGTATGAATTCAACTGAAATTATCAACCAAAATACTAACAGCGAAGCTTTAAATTCTGCTTTTGTCCAAGAGTTAATTAGACAAATTCGCGCCCAAGATTCCTATGGATTTTATCGCAATTGGTCGGATGAATTAATTCTCAAACCTTATATTGTCAGCAAGCAAGCTAAACGCCAAATTTCTGTAGAGGGTGATGTGGAAGCCGCTACAAAAGCCAGAATTATGTCATTCTATCGGGCGATCGCGTCCCAAATTGAACAAAAAACTCATTCATTATCCCAAGTTGTAATCGACTTGAGTCATGAAGGTTTTGGCTGGGTTCTGGTGTTTTCCGGCCGTTTATTATTAGTGGCCAGAACTTTACGCGATGCTCACCGTTTCGGCTTTGATTCTCTAGAAAAATTAGCACAAGAGGGCGATAAGCTGGCACAAAAGGGCATTGAATTAGCAGAAAAATACACCGAAGTAACCAAAATCTAAAAACATCATCAGAAAGAGAGATATTTATGGTGCAATTGACAGAAACACATGCAGTCAATCAAAAAGCTATTGAAGAGTTAAAACTACAAATTAAGCGGCTAAATAGTAAAGCTGGTCAATTGAAGATGGATCTTCATGATTTAGCTGAAGGTTTACCAAATGATTACCAGAAATTGACAGCATTAGCAGCCGAAACTTATGAAGTATATCGTCAGTTAAATCAAATGAAGTGTCAACTCAAAAAATGGGAGAAACATTATGAAATTTGATGTTGAACGTTTCAATCAACTTGTAAATGCAGAAGAATATTTCGAGTTTTTTCAACTCTCCTATGACCCTGAAGTTGTCCATGTTAATCGTCTGCATATTTTAAAGCTGTTTTCTCAATCAATTCGTGAGATTGATGCTCATAATTCAAAACTAAGCCAAGCTGAGAAACTCGATTTATACTCTACAGCACTTAAAAAAGCTTATGAAGTTTTTCTTAGTTCTACACCTCTAGAACAAAAGTTGTTCAAGGTGTTTAAACACAAGCCAAACAATATTGTTATGCTCACAGAAATTGCCACAAGCTAGGAGAAATCAATAGTGGTAAATCTCTCCCTAATTGAATTAGAACGTTATCGCCGCCAAATCATGCTTCCTGGTTTTGGTAAAGAAGCACAACAACGGCTCAAGTCAGCAACGGTGCTAGTTACAGGTGTGGGAGGATTAGGCGGTACAGCAGCACTTTACCTTGCTGTGGCTGGCGTTGGGCGGCTGATTCTGGTTCGAGGCGGTGAGTTGCGGTTAGATGATATGAATCGTCAGATTCTCATGAGTGATGATTGGGTGGGTAAACCCCGCGTGTTTAAAGCCAAAGAACGGCTAACGGATATTAACCCAGATGTGGAAGTTAAAGCCATCTTTGATTACGTAACGCCAGATAATGTAGATTTCTTGGTTCAATCCGCCGATGTGGCGCTGGACTGCGCCCATAATTTTACCGAACGCGATTTATTGAATGCAGCTTGCGTGCGTTGGTGCAAGCCGATGGTAGAAGCCGCAATGGATGGAATGGAGGCTTATTTAACGACAATTATTCCTGGTGTGACACCTTGCTTGTCTTGCTTATTTCCTGAAAAACCAGAATGGGATCAACGTGGCTTTGGCGTGCTGGGTGCGGTTTCTGGTACTCTGGCTTGTTTGACAGCACTAGAAGCAATCAAGTTAATTACTGGATTTAGTCAACCATTGTTATCGCAACTATTGACAATGAATTTGCACCAGTTGACATTTGCTAAACGTCGTTCATACCGCGATCGCAATTGTCCAATTTGCGGTACTCATTCTCATCACTATCCCACCCACTCACACTTAAATCGTGTTTTAGTCAATAGTCAAAGTTAAAAAGGTATATTTTATGACTTTATCTTTAACAGAAGCAGCAGAATTTCGGCTTCGCACTTTCCTTTTAGCTTCAAACAATGATGAAAATACTACTCAACGAGGTATCCGTGTTGCAGTTGAGGATGGCGGTTGTAGTGGCTATCAATATTCCATCAAAATTATCAATGCTCCGCAAGTCGATGACATCGTATTGCAACAAGGAAAGTTACGCATCTATGTTAATTCCCAAAGCGCACCATTATTAGAAGGCGTGGTTGTGGATTTTGTCGATGGCTTGTTGGAGAGCGGATTTAAGTTTAGCAATCCCAACGCTACAGATACCTGTGGTTGTGGGAAATCGTTTCAAGCAGGTAATTGTTCTCCTGCTGGCGTAGCTTGTAGCTGATACTCAAAACCTGAATTTATTTTTGAGGACATGAAGATGACAACTTATCAAGTAAGACTAATTAATAAAAAGCGATCGCTTGACATCACCATCCCTATTGACGAAAATACCACCATTCTCGACGCCGCAGAACAACAAGATATAGAATTACCCTTTTCCTGTCGCTCTGGTTCTTGCTCTAGTTGCGTCGCCAAGGTCGTTGAAGGTGAAGTAGATCAAACTGAGCAGGTATTTCTCGATGACGACCAAATAGCTAAAGGCTTTATTGTCCTTTGTGTCTCCTATCCTCGTTCTGACTGCACAATTCGCACTCACCAAGAACCCTATTTGGTTTGACTGTTGACGGTTGACTGTTGATTGATTGAAAAATCATTCTTTAACCCCTAGCTGTCCCATTAATTTTGATGAGTTTGTAGTAAGCACTTCAGTGCTTAAAAATCAAGGACTAAAGTCCTAACTACAAACTTATTTATCTCTCAGAACTAATGCTATAGACCACTAGCCCCTAACCTAATAATTCAAAAAAATTACGAAGCGATTTTGTGTATAAAGAATTTTTCATAAGCTAGGTAAAAAGTTAAACCATAGATTTTTCTCCTAGCTCATTCTCATGATTTATCTTGAGAATATACAGATAGTAACCAGTTTCTCACTAAATATTCAATCTGATATAGTAAAGCACCTTGAATCAGCCAAGTAATTCCAAATATTACTATTATTCTTCGTTGAAAATCCGTATAGTCTTCAACTGCTTGTAGGTAATTCAAGTTAAAAAATGGTAATAATAAAGTGCAAATAAAAATTGATACTAATGTTGAAAGAATGATTACAAGCCAGCCATATAATCCTTCCCACCAACTCATCAGTTTTGGGATAAAACCCTTTGTAATGCCTATCTCTGGAGCTTGAATATCTGGAAGAAAACGGCTTAAAACTAAATGTAAACAGTGATGAGTAAGTGCAATTATAACAATAGGAGAGATGATGGTTATTATTGAAAATAAAACTAATAACTCTATACTTCGGACAGAATTTGCAATAAAATAACCTGTCTTTCCAATCATTTGAGCTACATATATAATAAATTGCAAAAATATAGAGATAATTAAAGATTTTAGCCAACAAGTTGGATAAGGCAACCATACAGGCCAGCGAGATTGTTGTGATTTTTTCCTGAAGGGCTGCAAGATATTAAACTTTGGCATAATTACTAGAAACCTAAAATAGAAAAAATATCCTCTCTAATTAAGGTTCCCTATTTATAGATGCAAGTAACATTTTTTATATTTATACGATTATTTCGGTCATATTAGGCAATTGTGTAGGATTTTGCCCAAAAGTTTAAGTTTTTGCTGCCGTTTGCAACTGTAGATACTTTGTAATTGATAGGGGCACAGATACGTTGCGCCCCCTTAAAGTTAGATGATAATTCTTCGTTTGCTTTCAAAATCAAACGTTGATTTCGTTTAAAACAAAGTCAGGATATACAGCAGCGAAAAGAGAATAATCCAAATAATATCTACAAAGTGCCAGTAGATTTCCGCCATTTCAATACCTGTGTGTTTAGTCGCAGAGTAATGACCGAAACGGCGCGATCGCCACAGCACGCCCAGTATTAACAACAACCCTATAAATACGTGTAAACCATGAAATCCTGTCATCAAGTAAAAGCAGTTAGCAAACACGTTGGTAGTTAACCCATATCCCAGAGTCAAATACTCATATACTTGACCTCCCAAGAAAATAGCCCCCATCAAAGCTGTAATGGCATACCACAAGCGCATTCCGGCGAGATTGTTCTTTTTAATCGCTGTATCACCTAAATGGATGACAAAACTACTAGAAACTAGGATCGCGGTGTTGATAGCAGGTACGAGTAATTCGACTTCTGTACCTTCGGGAGGCCAAACTGCGGTAGCACCACGCAAATAGAGGTAACTGGCGAAAAAGCCACCAAACATTAACGACTCGGAAACCAGAAACGTCAGCAGCCCAAACACCCGCAAGTCTGGATGTTCTTCATGGGAAGCGGCTGAACCTAAGGAGATTTCTGGGGTATTTAAAGTTGAATTTTGCATAAATTTATAGTTAAAGAGGGAACGGGGAACTGGGAACAGTCTTTAGTGTTGACCATTCCCTATTGCCTTGGTGTTAAATAGAGGCAGCTATTTGGGCTGTTTGATTAACTTCAACACTGCGGCCGTAATCATAGGGGCCGTGAGTTACTACAGGCAATACTTCCCAGTTTTCGATCGGGGGTGGAGAAGTGGTTGTCCATTCTAAAGTTAGTGCATCCCAAGGGTTATCTGTGGCTTTAGTACCATACAGCCAACTCCAAATGGCGTTAAAGAAGAAGGGTAGTACAGATATTCCGAGAATCATTGCGCCAATGGTACAAATATGATTCACTCCCGCAAACTGAGGGTCATACATGGCGACTCGGCGCGGCATTCCTTGTAATCCTAGTTGGTGCATTGGCAAAAAAGTGAGGTGAGTACCAATAAAGGTTAAGGCAAAGTGAATCCGTCCCCAAGTTTCATTCATCATCTTTCCTGTGATCTTGGGAAACCAATGATAAATCCCGGCATAAATGCCAAATACAGAACCGCCAAATAAGACGTAGTGGAAATGACCGACTACATAATATGTGTCGTGGACGTGGAGGTCAAAAGGTGCTGTACCCAAGGTGACGCCGCCCAATCCGCCAACGACAAACATAGAAAGCAAGCCAATGGCAAATAGCATGGCACTGGTGAAGCGGATTTTACCACCCCACAGTGTAGCCACCCAACCAAAAATTTTCACGCCAGTGGGAACGGCAACAATGAGAGTCGAGATAGTGAAGAACATCCGCATCCAAGGGGGTGTACCACTGGTAAACATGTGGTGTACCCAAACAAATAAACCGATAACGCAAATTGCCAAGCTAGAATAGGCGATCGCTTTATAACCAAATATCGGTTTGCGGGCGTGTACGGGAATCACTTCGGACATAATGCCGAAGATGGGCAAAATCATTAAATATACTGCGGGGTGGGAATAAAACCAAAATAAATGTTGATAAAGCACTACATTTCCGCCTGCATCAGGCTTGAAGAAAGAAGTACCAAAGTTGATATCAAATAATAACAGCACCAATCCCGCCGCCAACACTGGGGTAGAAAGCAAAGCTAAAACTGAAGTTGCTAAAATTGCCCAGCAAAATAACGGCATTTGCGTCCATTGCATACTGCATACTTTCAGCTTCAAGATGGTGACGACAAAGTTTAACGCCCCCAAAATTGAGGAAGTACCCACCAAGACGATCGCTAAAATCCACATTGTCTGGGCAGTATTCGCTGTAATTAAACTCAATGGCGGGTAAGCAGTCCAGCCACTTTGGGAACCACCAAAAAAGAAACTACCTAAAAGTAACGCCCCTGCTGGGGGATTCAACCAAAAAGCGATGGCATTTAATTTAGGAAACGCCATATCCCGCGCCCCCACCATCAACGGCACAAGGAAGTTACCAAATCCGCCAATGGCAGCTGGCACAATCCACATAAAAATCATCAGCGTGCCGTGATTGGTCATAAAGGCGTTATAAAGATTGGGATCGAGGAAATCTGCATCTGGTGTATTTAATTCGATGCGGATGGCCATCGCCATCAATCCGCCAATTAGATAAAACACGAAAGCTGTCACCAGGTATTGAATGCCAATGACTTTGTGATCGATATTAAAGGTAAAGTAGTCGTACCATTTCCAACTGTGGGGTGGTTGGTGCTGAATAACAACTGTTGTGGTTTGGGGAGTTTCTAACTGTGTCATACCAATTTGGGATTTTAGATTTTAGATTTTAGATTTTAGATTTTGGATGGAAAATCTTGATTGATAACTCATTGCAGAAGTTTTAAACAAAATGACTTATCCGAAGTTGGTATCGTCAAAAAATAGCTAAGGGTTGACAGCAACGGTTTCATCGATTTCTGGCTGTTGGGCTACGCGATTTTCTGCCAGCCAGCGATGGTAATCTTCTAGTGTGTGGACGACTACGGAAGTACGCATACTGCCGTGATAGCCGCCACAAAGTTCGGCGCAAACTATTGGGTAGGTTCCAATTTTGGTGGCGGTGAAGCGTAACTGTGTGGCTTGTCCGGGAATTGCATCTTGCTTCAACCGGAACTGGGGAACCCAAAACGAGTGAATTACATCATTTGCAGAAATATTCAGGAGTACATCTTGACCGATGGGAACGTGCAGTTCGCCAGTATCAACATTGTTATCGGGATAGTTGAACAGCCAAGCATATTGCATTCCGGTGACGTTGACTACTAGAGATGGCGGTTTACCTTCATTTACAGGGGTAGAACCAATGCCAATCGGGTTAGAGTGGGGTTTTGCCATCATGGACTCGTGCTTCATCCCGTGATGAGATATGGCATCCATTCCCCCCATTTCTGTGTAAACATCTACACTGTAAATCCCCAGTCCGATGACAATGATTCCAGGGATGATAGTCCATAAAATCTCTAAAGAAAAGCTGCCTTCAATTGGCTCTCCATCGCCGTTATCCCCGCGACGATGGCGAAACTTGATGACAGAAATCAGAATCGCCCCTTGTACTACCAAAAATAAAGCAGTACCAATGGCTACCATGACATTAAAAAAATTATCTACTAAAGGCGCTTGGGCAGAAGCTTGCTCTGGCAGAAGATGATTATTTTGTCCTACCCACAAGCTAATTAAAGTAATTAAAATACCTGCAATTAAAGTTAATATCCCAAGGGGAATTTGTTTCATAAAATAATTTCCTTTGAATAAGTACTGCGCTGCCACAACCTTTCCAACATTTCAACTTGTTTTTGCAGCACAGCAGCACGATAAATAAGATATCTGTCGTATAAAGCAATGCCTAAGCAAAAACCAACGGGGGCAAAAAACATCAACCATAGTAAGACATAGACAATTTCCCCATTAGTAGTTAAGTGCTGCCTCTGTTGAACGGTATAGAGTAAATGTTGTGTCGCCATAAAATCGAGATGTTGCTGCCAAACCACGTTTGCGACTACCAAAGCTGGAGAAAGAACTATTAAGGTTAATAACAAAACTGTTAAAAAATTCAATAGTTTAGGTTTCATTTTGTGACTAATTGACTAATTAATGTTGATTGCACGAACCTTCTTGTTAGCACTTTGTATATAAACAGTGTTATATCAGCTACTTCATTTCCCAGTAGCGTATATTAAGGATGTACTCAACTGTTTAAACCTTTAAGGGGTAAGCAATTAAAAGTTTTTTTATGGCAGGGTACTAGTATTTGTATGAGGATACAAGTCTTTACAAGCAAGGAAATGCTGGTATTGCTGTACTCACTACCAAACTCTACTGAGGTAAAATTGACCGCTATCTGATAAGTTTTTTTGCCAAAACAAATACTACTCAGTAATATGAAGATTCGTTTAATAGTTCAAAATGAACAAAAACATCATTATTTTGCAGTTAGAAAAGTTACTAATAATAATTTGGAGGAATGTGATTTTGAGAACAATTATTGAAAGGTAAGAACAACAGCTTTGGGTAATATAAACTTTTGTGGCGATGGCGCACCAGAAGCATCTAGCAGTAATTAAGCATCTTTGCCAAAAAAAGGAATAAAAGGAATAAATAGAAGCTGAAGCTAGTAAATATATGTAATTTTGGTTAGCATTTCCGCTTGAAAATCACTCTTACAAATATATGTCCTACGCCATTACTAAACGTTGTATTCAGTGTGACAATTGCCTGCCTCAGTGTCCTAAAGGTGCAATTAAAGTTATCGAAGGTGACTACTGGATAGATCCCAGTTTGTGTAATAACTGTGAAGGTTATCTGACACCGCAGTGTGTACTTTCCTGTCCTGTTAATTCACCCGTACCCTATCAAGCGAAAAAGGGTAGATGCAAGATTGATGCCAAAACAGTTGCTAGTCCGAAGCTGTTCACTGACGGTAAAAGCCATCCTTTTGCCTCAGCCATCGTCATTTGGGAATTATGCAACGTTTTAGCACAGCGACAATCTCTACCTTGGGAAATTGATGCCACAGGAGAGTTATATTATCAACGACAAATTAATAACGGTAAGGGTGCGATCGCCTTCCGAGTTACAGAAACTTTTGATTCAACTCCACCAGTAGCCCTTAAAGGCGCAAAAGCTTTATCCGCGATCGAGACATTTGATATTAAATCCGCGTGTATGCACTTGATCTATGCTGCTCATGCCACTAATCTAGATCGGCCTTGGGAAGAGGAATTTATCATCAACGACAGACAAATTGAAGAGTATTTGGGACTCGACAAGCGCAAAGACTTGAGCAAATCTACTAAGCTGGCTTTAATTAAAGAACTTGCTCAACAACCATGCCAACTTATAACTTCTGTTAATTTACCGCCACAAGGAAAAATTAAGGGTATTTACCTGGAAAAAAGCCGTTTATGGCATTTATTGGAGATTCAGCACCACTTTCAGGAAGATGAAGTCGGATGCAAACATCTGGTTGGATTGACTTTCAAAATTAAAGTCGGTGAGTGGGCGCAGTATTTTCTCAATGGCCAAGCTTGCAAGGAGCGTACCGCTTTCTATCAGTACAGTACTTTACCCAAAACTTTACTGAGTGCGGTAATGAGGATTTGGCAACAGCATGAGGGTGCAGCGCGGATAATGCTGTGGTTATTATTTAAAACCAAAATGGGTAAAGAACAGCGCATTACGATTCCCACTCTGATGAGAGTTGCTTACGGCGAGGGAAAACTTAGCCAAGTATCTTTGCAACCAGAGAATCGCCAACGTCTGTTAAGAATATTTGAAAGTGATTTAGAGGTACTCAATCATTATGGACTCAAACCCATATTCGATCCAGTTAGCTACCCATTGGAAATTCAACCTTTGTGGGTTAAGTTGGTTAATATTCCAGAAGATGGGGAAGCAGCATTAGAATTCTGGATCGATGATGGTAGTAGTAATGGCAGCCGATTAACCGATGCTCCACCTCGTGGCAAGTGGAATCGATTAATGAATGCCCGCATCTTATATTTTGAAATGCCACCTGAGTGGAAAAAACAACTAGCGAAGTCTAAGAAGAAGCGGCGGGCTGTTAAGAGCAAAACAAAATTAAAATCGCAAATAGCCCTCTCTACTGAGTATATTCTTGAGGCCAGAAAAAGATTGGGATTGAGTCAAAGAGACTTGGCACAGCTAACGGGTAAAAGTCAGAGTTGGATTCGTGATATTGAAAATGGGCGTTTTCAAGCTAAGTCAGAAGACCAGTTACTATTGCGAAAAGTGCTGGGTATAAATTATACAAATTTGAAAAAATAATGCAACACATAGACAAGACCCCTCCCCAACCCTCCCCTTGGC
>NZ_JACKZU010000090.1:0-23795 GCF_014222165.1 Nostoc sp. 2RC | reverse complement strand
GGGGAAGGGGGGAAGGGGAAAGGTTTTAAATCCCTTACCCTTTAAAGAGCCGTCACCTAGTATTTTTGCATTGGTGAGTGAACTACTAGTGGTTCATCGCATTAGTTACGAGGGTTAAACTCATTCTTGATTTTTCTTTCTTTGCGTTCTTTGCGTCCTTTGTGGTTCGTTTTTTTAACCCTTAAAATTAATGCGATAGACCAATACGCCTACGCTCAAAATCAAACTGAGTTAGCCAAACCTGATATTTGGGCAAACTACTGGAAATAAATAGCTGATTTCACAAGAGTTGAGCGAGTATGGATACAGCAGTTAAGGATATAGTTCAGCTTCTAAACTATCAAATTACCGAACAACTTTATACGAGCTTTAGAACGCTGGTTTACCGCGCAATTCGACAAGACGATCGACTTCCGGTAATTATCAAACTGCTTCATCAGGAGTATCCTACCTTCAGCGAACTCCTTCAGTTTCGCAATCAGTATACTATTGCGAAAAATCTCGACCTTCCAGGTGTTGTTCGTCCCTACAGTTTAGAACCCTATGGCAACAGCTATGCTTTGGTAATGGAGGATTTCGGCGGTATTTCTCTGAGGAAATGGATGAAAGCAGCAATGGAGAGTAATGCAAATTTCTTGGAGGAGTTTTTAGAGATTGCCATTGCTTTGAGTGAAATTCTCGACGGACTTTATCGCCATCGGGTAATCCACAAAGATATTAAGCCAGCCAACATTCTCATCAATCCGCAAACCAAGCAAGTTAAGTTAATAGATTTTAGCATTGCCTCGCTTTTGCCCAGAGAAACCCAGGAAATTCAAAATCCTAATGTCTTAGAAGGAACTCTCGTCTATCTTTCTCCCGAACAAACTGGACGGATGAATCGCGCTATTGACCACCGCAGCGATTACTACTCGCTAGGAATTACATTTTATGAATTACTGACTGGAGAGGTACCTTTTCAATCTAGCGATGCAATGGAGTTGGTTCATTGTCACATCGCCAAGCAGCCAGATCAATTCAAAATTCAAGTTGCGCTTCTAGCGCACCAAAGGTGCGACTCAAAAATCAAAAATCAAGAACCTGTTCCTTTAGTTCTGTGTGACATTGTGATGAAATTGATGGCGAAGAATGCTGAGGAACGCTATCAGAGTGCATTAGGACTGAAATATGATTTAGAAGTTTGTCAGCGTCAACTGCAAGAAATTGGACAGATTGAGAGATTTGAATTAGGTAAACGGGACATATGCGATCGCTTTATCATCCCTGAAAAACTCTACGGTCGGCAAGCTGAAGTTGAAACTTTACTCGATGCATTTGAGAGAGTCAGTCAGGGAAGCACTGAAATTATGTTAGTTGCAGGCTTCTCTGGAATTGGCAAAACAGCTGTGGTTAATGAAGTCCACAAGCCAATTGTCCGCCAACGGGGTTATTTTATTAAAGGTAAATTTGACCAATTCCAGCGCAATATCCCTTTCTCTGCTTTTGTACAAGCTTTTCGAGACTTGATGACACAACTGCTGAGTGAAAGTGACACTCAACTCGAACAGTGGAAGTCCAAGCTTCTCAAAGCCTTGGGTGAAAATGGACAAGTGATGATTGAGGTGATTCCAGAACTGGAAAGCCTGATTGGTAAACAGCCTCCTGCGCCGGAACTTTCAGCAAGTGCAGCCCAAAATCGCTTCAATTTGCTGTTCTTGAAATTCACTCAAGTATTCGCTGCACCAGAACATCCCTTGGTGATGTTCATTGATGATTTACAATGGGCGGATTCTGCCTCTTTAAAGTTGATGCACTTGTTAATGAGTGAAGCTGAAATGGGCTATCTACTATTAATTGGTGCTTACCGCGATAACGAAGTTCATCCAGCGCATCCATTACTACTAACTTTAGATGAAATTCAAAAGTTAGGCGCTAGAGTCAATACAATTACTTTAGCTCCTTTAGATGAAATGTCTGTCAATCATTTGGTTGCAGATACATTGAGTTGTTCTCTGGAATTGGCAGCACCGTTAGCAGACTTGGTATTGAGCAAAACCAAAGGCAATCCTTTCTTCTGCACCCAATTTCTCAAAGCGCTACATCAAGAACGATTCATTACATTTAATTTTGGGGGCGGCTATTGGGAATGCGACCTCGCAAAAGTGCGATCGCTTTCTCTTACTGATGATGTTGTAGAATTCATGGCAATGCAACTCCAAAAGTTACCAAAACAAACTCAAGAAGTTTTGAAATTAGCAGCTTGTATCGGTAACCAATTTGATTTGGCTACATTGGCAATTGTCCATGAAAAATCCCAGATAGAAACAGCCGCAGATTTTTGGAAAGCCGTGCAAGATGGCTTAATTATTCCCATCAATGAAGTTTACAAGTTTTATCAAGAAGACTCAGAATTTGAAATTGCAAATTCCCAATTTTCCAATTATGATTATCCTCACTCCTGTTCTTACAAATTTCTTCACGATCGCGTCCAACAAGCAGCTTATTCACTGATTCCTGAATCTCAAAAGCAAGCTACTCATTTAAAAATTGGACAATTACTTTTAAAAAGTACATCCTCTGAAGCAATTGAAGCCAATATTTTTGATATCGTCAATCAATTCAATGAAGGAATTGATATCATTGATGAACAATTTCAAAGATGCCAACTCGCTGAACTAAATTTAATTGCTGGCAAGAAAGCAAAAGCTTCCACTGCTTATAAGGCAGCTGTAAAATATTTCACATTAGGCAGAGAATTACTAACAGAAGATAGTTGGCAAACTCACCAACAACTCACCTTTCAATTATATAGAGAAGCCGGGGAATGCGAATATTTAATTGGCAATTTTGAAAAAACAGAGAAACTCTTTGATGTGGCTTTAAACCGCAGTCAAGATAAATTTCATCAAGCAGAGATTTACGGTATTCAGATGTACCTGAAAATGACTCAGGGTGAAAATATAGAAGCTGGCTTTGCTTGTGGACTTAAAGGTTTGAGCATCATGGGGATGAATCTTCCCGTAACTGCACAAGAACAGCAAGTAGCTATTGATGCTGAAATTAAAGAATTAAAAGCTAAACTCTTAGCGATTCGTCCGGTAGATTTATTTGATTTGCCTGAGATGACAGATCCAGTAAAAAAAGTTTGTATGAGTCTTTTAGCTGACCTTTGGGCAGCAGCTTATATGGGAGGACATCAAAATCTGTCTGCTTTGATTCCCCTATTAATGATTAGTCTATCCTTGAGTTATGGCAATGCCGAAAGTTCTGGTTTTGCTTATTGTTTGTATGGCATGAGTTTAGCGAACCAAGGAAACTATCAAACTGCTTATGAATTTGGTAAATTAGCACTAAAACTCGATCGCCACTTCAATAGTAGCCAATTTATTCCCAAAACAAATAATATTTTTGCCCATACAATTAACCCCTATCATCAACATTTAAAAACTAACTTACCCATTTCTGGACAATCATTTCAAGTGTCTCAAGAAACTGGAAATTTGGTGTTTGGCGTTTGGGCAGTTTCATTTTACATTTGGGCGATGTTAATTAAAGGCGATCGCCTCTCAGATATCTATACTGAAACTGAGAAATATTTGGGCTACGTACAACAAGTAAATGATGTGAATATGCTGTATGCATTTACTTTACAACGGCAGTTTCTCTTAAATTTACAAGGCATGTTGGAAAATACTGATTTCTGGGATCGCGACCATGAAGTAGATATTCCTTACATCAAAATTTGGCAACAAAAGCGTAACTTTGAGCATGGAATTAACTGGTATTGTTTTCTCAAAATCCAATTATCTTATCTTTATGGTCGATATAAAGATGGGATTCAAGCGGCAAAAGAAGCTGAAACAACTCTACCTAGTAACTCTGGGTTTTTTCCAATTATTCAATATCATTTCTATTATCCACTGACCTTGGCAGCCGTTTATCCCAATGCAACATCTAATGAGAAAAAACAGTATTGGGAAATTATGCAACAACATCAACAAATGCAGAAAAATTGGGCGAATAATTGCCCGAAAAACTTTTTGCATAGATATCTATTGTTATCTGCGGAAATGGCGAGAATTTCTGGCAAGTATATGAACGCCATCGAATTATACGATCGCGCCATTGCCAAAGCGAAGAAAAACGAATATCTCAACGAAGAAGCACTTGCTAATGAACTCGCAGCCAAGTTTTATCTGGAATGGGGTAAAGAACGCATTGCCCAAGAGTATTTGATTAATGCCTACTATTGTTATGCTCGTTGGGATGCTAAAGCAAAAATCGATGACTTAGAACAACGCTATCCCCGACTTCTAGCACCGATTTTACGACAAACGCCATTGCCGGTTACATCCAACGACACCATTAGTAATAATCACTTTGCTACATGGCATTCTACCCTCGGCAAATCCCTAACTTCTAGTAGCAATGGAGCATTGATGCTAGATATGACAACAGTTATCAAAGCCTCTCAAACACTTTCTAGGGAAATTGAGCTAGAGAAATTACTTAGTAAACTGCTTTCTGTGGTGATTGAAAATGCAGGGGCACAGAAATGTGTGTTGCTACTCGTCAAAGAAGAGACATTACTCGTTGAAGGAACTGCTGAAGTTGGGCAGCAATCAACTGTCCTGCAATCGATCCCAATTGAAGATAGCAATGACGTTCCTTGCAGCCTAATTTATGCTGTTAAACGGAATCTCCAGCCTAGTGTCATTATTGATACAGCAATGTATTCCACGTTAATTGCCGATCCCTATATCATCCGGCAGCAACCTAAAAGTTTGTTGTGTATGCCAATTCTCCACCAAGGCAAATTATTGGGGATTTTGTACCTAGAGAATAATTTAACTACTGGGGCATTTACGAACGATCGCGTAGAAATTCTGAATCTATTATGCACTCAACTTGCCATCTCTCTGGAAAACGCCCGTTTGTATCAACAAGCACAAGATACCTTAAAAAATCTTGGGCGAACCGAAGAATTTTTGCGGTTAATTATTGACAACGTTCCCCAGTCAGTTTTTTGGAAAGACCGCAATAGCGTTTATTTGGGTTGTAACCGTAGTTTTGCTGAGGCGGCCGGTGTAAAATCGCCAGAAGATATTGTTGGTAAAAACGACTATGAACTTCCCTGGCCTGATGAAGACTCGGATTGGTATGTAAAATGCGATCGCCGCATTATGGAATCTGGACAAGCAGAACTGAACATTATTGAAACATGGCAGCGAGCAGATGGTAAACAAAGCTGGTCGAATACAAATAAAATTCCCCTACGAGATAAAGAGGGAAATGTTTTTGGCATCCTTGCTACTAGTGAAGATATCACCGAACGTGAGGAAGCAGAAAAATTGTTACAACAGCAAAAGCAACAATTAGAACAAGCATTGCAAGAACTCCAAACAATGCAATTGCAATTAGTTCAAAATGAAAAAATGTCCGCCTTGGGAAATTTAGTAGCGGGTGTTGCTCATGAAATAAACAATCCTATTGGCTTTATTGCCGGTAACATTGAACCAGCTAAAGATTATGTTAAAGAGTTATTTGGGCTAATTAATCTTTACCAAGAAAAATTTCCCCTACCCGGTTCAGAAATTGAAGACGAAATTCATGCGATGGATTTAAATTATTTACGCGAAGATTTGCCGAAATTACTGGACTCGATGAAATTGGGTGTTAGCCGTATCCGCAGTATCAGCAATAGTCTGAGAACCTTCTCTAGAGCCGATCAAGATTATAAAGTTCCCTTTGACGTTCATGAAGGTATTGATAGCACAATTTTGATTCTCAGACATCGTTTAAAAGCTAACGAAAACCGTCCAGGAATTGAAATAGTCAAAGATTACGGTCAATTACCTTTGGTGGAATGTTTTGCCGGACAACTCAATCAAGTGTTTATGAATTTGTTAGCAAATGCCATTGATGCACTGGAAGAATATAACGCCGGACGGACTTTAGAAGAAATTTTAGCTAATCCCAATTGTATTACTATACAAACACGTGTAGCAGATTCAGGGGAGCGGGTTTTAATTAAGATTGCTGACAATGGTGTGGGGATGTCACCGGAAGTTCAACAAAAAGTTTTCGACCATCTTTTTACTACTAAACCTGTAGGTAAAGGTACAGGCTTGGGATTAGCTATTGCCCGTCAAATTATCGTAGAAGGACATGGTGGTTCGCTCTCCTGCACTTCTGAACTTGGACGAGGGACAGAATTTGTTATTCAAATTTCTACTCAACAAACTTAAAAAGTAAAAAATCATTGGTATTTGGTGTTTTGGGACTTCCAAGTAAAAAAATATTCACCCATAAGACTGTTAACTGTTGACTGTTGACTGTGAACGATCAACAACCTGAACTAGAACAATTTATTTTTAACTTGGAGACAACCAAGTATGATACTTAAATTATGCAAAAGCTGGTTGAAAATCAACCTCAAAAAGTATATCAAGAATGAGAAAAATTACTTTTCATTGAAATGGCGATCGCGAAATTTACTGTTATTATTACTTGTGGCGATTCTGTCCATTAGTATTAGTATCACTGCTATTACTAGTTACAATTTTGTTAAAGGATTATTATTAGACAGCTTAAAGCAGCAAGCATTATTAAAAACAGAAAAAGGCGAGGAAGATATTGATAATTGGTTAGCCATTCGTAAGACAGAAATTAAGACTTTGGCAAATTCCATTGTGGTGCGATCGCTAGATTGGTCATTGATGGAACCTTATTTACAATCTGAGTTAAAGCGGCTACAAACCTTTTTGCTCATGGCCTCCGTGAAACCAGATGGCACATTAAGAAATACTCAAGGAGATGTTCTCGATGTTCGAGACCGAGAATTTTTCCAACGGAGTATTACAGGTGAAACGGTAGCAGCCGATCCAATTATTGGACGCACAACCAATCAATTACAAATTCAAATTAGTTCTCCGATTCCTGACAAAACAGGTACAAAAACAGCAGGTGTATTAATGGGAGGAATTCCCATTAACCGAGTTATTGAAGTAGTCAACAATTTACATCAAGGCAAGGGTAGCTATGCCTTTGCGCTCAATTCCCAAGGAGTTCCCATCGCCCATCCCGATACGCGACTAATTGGCACACCTGAAAAAGCCGCCAAGAGTTTCCTAAATTCCGCCAATCCTCGATTAGTTGAAATTACTCAACGAATGGTGTCGAGACGTACAAATATTGAATTAGCTCAACTAGATGGTAAATGGAACTATGTT
Source organism: Nostoc sp. 2RC (assembly GCF_014222165.1). Classification (NCBI taxonomy): domain Bacteria; kingdom Bacillati; phylum Cyanobacteriota; class Cyanophyceae; order Nostocales; family Nostocaceae; genus Nostoc; species Nostoc sp. 2RC. The sequence continues at coordinate 16,584 of NZ_JACKZU010000090.1, read as the reverse complement.
GCTTACACTCCCTTGAGAGAAGCAAATTGGTCGATCGCTTTGATTGTGCCACAAGAAAATATTGAATCGCCATTGCAAGCGTTGAATATCTTGGCTACGGTTTTGGGAGGATTGCTAATAGTTGGTTTAATCAGTGCATGGCGACAGTTGCAATTATATGAAGAGATTCGCCAACGTGCCTTAATTTCTAGCCAGCAGGCGCAGCAACTCAGCAACACCCTCAGAGAACTGCAAAATACCCAAGCCCAACTCATCCACACCGAAAAAATGTCTGGTTTGGGACAACTGGTTGCTGGGGTGGCACATGAAATCAATAATCCTGTGAATTTTATTCATGCTAATCTCAACCATGCCAGTGAATACACTAAAGGTATCCTCGATTTGCTAAAGCTTTACGAACAAACTTATCCAAACCCGACACCAGAAATTAGCGAACTAACACAAGACCTTGATATTGAGTTTCTGGCAGAAGATTTACCCAAGCTAATGACATCAATGCAAGTGGGAACCAGGCGCATTCGTCAAATTGTGCTGTCTCTGCGTAACTTCTCCCGCCTTGATGAAGCAGACATGAAAATGGTAGATATCCATGAAGGATTAGACAACACCCTAATGATTCTCAATCATCGCCTGACAGCCACACCCGAACGCTCAGAAATTGAAATTATTAGGAAATACGGCGATTTACCCCAAATAGAATGTTATGCCGGACAACTGAATCAAGTGTTTATGAATGTTTTAGTCAATGCCATAGACGCGCTAGAAGCAGCCAGCGAAGAACGTCAATTACAAACTGTGAAAACTAACCCCAATCATATTAGGATTCAAACCCAACTTGATAAATTAACTCAGGACGCCATTGTTCAGATTTACGATAATGGCATTGGCATGTGTGATGAAGTCAAGCGACGAGTATTTGACCACATGTTTACTACTAAACCAGTGGGTAAAGGAATCGGATTAGGAATGGCCATCGCCTATGAAATTGTTGTCGAAAAACATGCAGGAAGCATTCAAGTTAATTCTACTCTGGGACGTGAAACAGAATTTACTATCCGTATTCCTTTAATAAGTAAAAAGTAATTTTTCAACTAAAATCGATCAATGACTAATGACTAATGACTTCAATGCTTTATTGATGCGATCGCCAGAAGCTTGTAAGTGGGCTAAGGTGTAAATATCGATGTTTTCACCTAGTTGTTTGAGTCTGATATCTATGGCTGTTTGCAATTGTCGCAATTCATACCACGCCAGTGTCCGACCATCTTCAGGGGCATCAATAGTATGCAACATCATCCCTAGCAAAATATTTAGATACTCTTGTTGTAATGAACGCCGGATACTAGAAATTGGCTTGAATTCTCCAGGGTTTAAAACTTCTGTCCAGATGGTTGTTTGTAGGGTGTGAAATAATTCTGGAATCGATAGTGCTTCCCCAGGCTGGGTTTTTAATTCTATATCTTGTAAACGATTTAAGCGATGGCCATCTAATAGCGATCGCAATATCGCAGTTTGAAAACTCAAAATGCGATGGTGAATCGGATAATCAAGGCGATAATTCGGCGCAAAACTACCCCAATGTTGCCAACGCGATGGCGCTAATTGATTCAATAATTCTCCTGAAAAATTAAAAGCATTTTCACCAAAAACATATTCTTGTAATTTAGTCAACGCTTGACGTTGCTTTAATAATGAAACTGGTACAAATGCCCAGGATGTATCATCACCAGCATGGAGACGCCGAAAAGATTGCCCAGCAATGTATTGAGAGAGTAATTTCGCATTACTAAAATAATATCCAAGTATTCTATCGAATAAAATACGCAGGTTACTGTAACTTTCTCCTGGTGATAGATAACCCTTTTCTAGGCGCTGCAACATCACGCGGGCGTTATCCATTTGCCACTGGGAATAAACCAGCACATCATTACTCATATCCCAAACATTTGCTAAGGGATTAATATCTGAAATATCTTCATCTGTTGCGTAAGATAATTCTGGTTGTGGTGAAGCCAAGGCAATGTTTTCCAAAAAAGTTTTTTCCATTTCTGGAATCATTGGTTCAATTTTTGCCAATGCATTGATTTTGTAACCATACTCTATGGCCCATTCGTCATAGGGCCCCACAATTTCCGGAAAGTAGTCACCTTGTTCTACTCCCTGCGGTGCTACATTCACGGGTAAATAGTCCATCACCGAACCAACTAAACCTTTAGTGTGAGTGATTTCTGTGTTATTTAATTCTTCAGGCGCTAACATGGCGCTACCGTGAAAGTTATGGCGCAAACCAAGGGTATGCCCGACTTCATGAGCAATCAAAGAACGCAAATATTGATGCACATATTCTTCCATAGCTGCACTACTCGGTGTGGTGTTTTGCAAAATGGACAAGGTCAACGCCCCCATAGTTGCTTGATTTACAGCCCCCATACCATAGCAGACATCAGAATTCTGTTGTGAATTCAACACTTGAGAGTTAGCAGTGTCCCACTGTAAACCGCCACCAATCAACTTTTTTCCCCACTCCCTACTTTTCTCTGGTAAATCTTCACCAATGCATGGGGAATTTAATTTTTTATTGTTTGACTCCACGTAGGTGTGATATGTTTGGCGAATTGACCGCACCATATTAGCGTCCACAATAATATCTGCATCCAATATTTCGCCGGTGAGTGGGTTGACGCGAGTCGGCCCTCTAGCAAAACCTCCGTCTAGAGAATTGAACCAGCGAATAGTGTTATAGCGTACATCTGCTGGTTGCCAATCAGCATCATCTGGCATTTGTTTGACTTCAATGGCATTTTGGAATCCAGCTTTTTCAAATGCTTTATTCCACATCAATACGCCTTCTTTGATTGCATCCCGATACTCTAGTGGTACAGCGTTTTCAATCCAAAAGACAATTGGTTTTTTGGGTGGAGATAAAGCAGCATTGGGGTCGGATGGTTCTAAATGCCAACGATTAATGTAACGGACAAATTCTTCTTGAGAGTGATTGTTAGAAAAATTTTGAAAGGCTGTAATAAAATATCCTACTCTGTCATCGGCAAGTCTAGGAATATAATCGTTGTTTTCTCTGAGTTGGGAAAAACTGTAGTGTACCTTGAGAGTGAGCGCCCTGCTATCGGGTACACTGACTAAATCTGCTCCTTCTCGTGAAGAAAAACCATAAATAGAATCAATCTCTATGTTTTCGGGGAAGCTGTTAACATCACCAAAATAAGACTTGCTTGGCTCTAAGTAATAATCAGCTTGCAACGAGTATTTTAATAGAGGAGTTAATCCTGGAAAGTCCTGCATTAACAGGTTATCCAGGTCAATGATAATATTTTTACTAAAGGGATGAATACCATCTATTGGTAGGGAATAAAGAATTGAATCACTAAAGGAACGAGCAAGCGATCGCTGTTCCGATTTACTTTCTGTACGGAATTTTACATTCCTAATGACAAAATGTAATTTGTTGTTGATTCTTTGGAAATAAAATAGAAAATCCGCCAGTGGTAATCCACTATAAATACCCTTTTCACCAATACCTGATTCTAATGTTACTGTGGCTAAATAGTTTTTATTTAACTGCTCTGGTTGAATTTCTAAGTAAATTTTATCTAATTCACTATTACTATAAATTGTGAAGAGTCCCTCTAGTTTTTCTGAAGTTTTAGCTATTTGAATAAATCGTAAAAAATCTTCTTTACTACTGTTGCCAAAATTATTGTCAGCACTTGCTAAATTTTCAATGACTGGGAGTGTATTAAATGACTGCAAATCAATATTTTTAAGTTGGTTTGCTGCTGCGTAATCCGTTACTAGTAACAAGTTGCACAGTAAAACTAAAAAGATTGCTAATTTTGCGACCCAGTATTTCATCCTTTGGCTTTCCGGCTGAAACAGTTATCGTGTTGAGAAAATGTAGACTAAATGTGCAAATAGCCTAAAACTAATGTGACTTTTGATTACTATTAGTAACTCTTCAGTAATTATGTGTTTTGAGAAGAAATTATTTACACACGAGTTATCTATGTCTGAAGATAAATAATTTCTATATCTAAAGACACATGTTTTTTAAGACTATATCTTGTATTTAAAGCCAAATGTAGCACTAAAATTGTATTGGATGCTACATTTACCACAGTAAGAAATTTAAAGTCTGAGTTATGGAAATGTGGTGTAACTTGATAAAGTGGCGTATTTCCCAACAATATTGCTAATTTCACCCATTGTTAGGTTATGGTGGTTATTGTGTCCTCACATCAAACTTTCATTTGTGGTAGATTCTTGACTTAGCAAGCTTTCAGAGTCTTTTCTACAAATTTGCACAGAAATCTTTTGTTAAGATCTAAAATTCAAACAGTCATCAATAGACTTCTTGCATAAGTCGGTAAAACCTTAAGGGTAAAGGAGGAAAGGTTTTGTGTTTTCCCTTTTCCCTTTAACCTTTCCCCTTTTTCCATCTCTTGCAAAAGTGCTTTTTGCAAGAGGTATAATGCCTACTTTACATTTACCAAACAGGTAGATATTTTCAAAACTCAAATATTATTTCCATAGCATTGGTATAGCTGTGTCGATTTAATTTTTGGAAAACTAGGATTTTTCAAAATCAGATTTTTTGCTTAATTCTCTACTCTTCTCTGTTTCCTTCATTGAATTTCAAAAATCGCCTCTTCCCCAGGATTTAAAAAGCTGAGATTTTTCATAAGCAATGAGATATGCCTTTTGTTAGAAGGATAATTGATTTTTTATCGTTAGTCTTTATCTGTACTGAAAAAAGCAACTTAATTCTCATGACAAATTTGATTTCTAACGCCATTGTTCATATCAGTTCTTTGCTTCAAGGACTTCAGGTAAAACGTTTTTTAGCTGTTGTCTTAGTTGGTTTTCTAGTGCTGACGACGAATATTACTTCTGGGTACAGTAACCAAGACTTAGGCCAGAGAGTTCGTCAACAGCTAGAGCAAGATGACGCTCAAAGACCGAAAACAACAGGCCAGTGGAATAGAGAAGCTCGTGAAACCGAAGGCTCTCCTGGCGAACGGCTTCAAAGAATTGGAAAACAATCAGGAGAAGCCTTTAAACAATTTGGCTCTGGTTATGTAGAGGGTGCAAAAGAAACTGCTCGCGATGTCCGGGATAGTGCAGCACAGACTGGTAGAGATCTCTCCAACCAAGTTCAACGCTAAATTCTATCTAAAAACTGCTGCATAGCAGGCAATAAAGTTAGTACCAACTACCATATAGGACTCATATTTGATTTGGAGAAATACACGTAGGGTTAGGCGTCAGCCATAATGTATGATTCATGACTTTTGATGCGCCGTTTGGCGACAATACACCATACACATACTTAGATTTTTTCAAAAATCAAATTGGATTCCTATATCTACAGTTTTTGAGTTCGATGGAATACAAGACATTGCTAGGGTAACAGTAATACTGTTTCCCTAGATTTGTTACATTTAAAACATAAATTTTGGCACTGAGTATACTACTACGTAAGTAGTTAGAAAGTCAAATCTGCCATCGCTTTTTTGAATTTTGTTGTATTTATCTGTATTTCAAAATTTAGATTAATACCAAATAAGTTAGTTAAATAAATTTAGATAATATCTTATCAAGATAAACATAAATAATTTTATTTATATAAAGTATATTATGTTAGTAGAATTGTAATAAAATATACTATATTAAAAATAATTATCACTTAATATCCGAGTTACTCGTACTCATGCAATGAAAATATATTACATATAACTTTAAGTATTATATTGATTTTTTACTTGAAAAAAGAAAATATTTTTCTCAAATTATAGACCCTTTGAGCTTTATTTTTCGGGATTAGATAAGGGATATTTTCAGATTTATTTTTCCAAATAACCCGGCCGCTTCAGTAGAAAACAAGTAGTATAAGAATCGCAGATTACTGTAAAGCTAATTGATAGCTATGTTTTTTTGTACTCACTTACTTAGTAACGTTAGTTAAAATTTAGGTACTTTTTTTTACTAAAAATTAAGTATTGAATAACATTCAAATAACAGTTGAATAACCATTTTAAAACATGGAACAATAAAGAAATACGAAGACAGTTAATAAAAAAGTAGATTCATAGATAGCGATATGAAACAATTTAAGGGCACGCGAAAGCGGGGACTTGTGCTAACTCCTGCTGGATTGCAGCGCTTACAAGGGGCGATTTTAGCTGTAGAAAAGAAACAAAACAAAGGCGATCGCTTTACTCTAGAACAATTACGGGTGCGGATGAATGTTTCTACGAAAACTCTCAGCCGACTATGGTCTTTGAATACAGGCGTAGATCAAAAAACCCTAAAATTATGCTTTAGTGCCTTTAATCTACAATTACGCAGCACAGACTATACAATCTTGAGCGAACCGAATAATACTCAAACTCATCAAAGTCTCTCGTTGAGCGGGGATACAGAAGAAGTAAATTCTTCGCAGCCTTCATACACAGAGTTATTTGTGAATCAAGACTCCGAACAATTGGAAAATCTTTGGTCGTATCCAGATGGCCCTGTAGCTCTAGATTCGCCTTTTTACGTTGAACGTCCCCCCATTGAGGAGCTAGTTTATCGAGAAGTCACTCAACCAAGCTCTGCGATTTGGATTCGAGCGCCGAGAGAGATGGGTAAAAGCTCTTTAGTGCTGCGGTTGTTGGCTTTTGCACAGATGCAAGGTTATCACACAGTGAACTTGAACTGTAACCAAATCGATACCAGCTATCTGACAGATTTAAACAAGCTTTTGCGTTGTCTTTGCTGGCGAGTTGCAACAGAATTAGGTATTGACCCGAAGTTAGATGATAACTGGAATGAAGAAATCGGATGTCAATTTAGTTATCTTTTATACCTAAAAAAGTATTTGCTCCAGCAGGTTGAAAACCCTGTAGTTTTTGTATTAAATGACGTTGATAGCTTTTTTGAACATCCTGAAGTTGCTCAGCATTTATTTGCTTGTTTCCGTTCTTGGTATGAAGCTGCAAGACAAGATAGCAACTTGCAAAAATTGAGGCTAGTGGTAGTTTATTCCACTGAAGTCTATGTATGGCAAAATATTAACCACTCGCCATTAAATATAGGGCTGCCTATTCGTCTAAATGAATTTACTAAAGAACAAGTCAAATATTTAGCCCAAAGACATGGGTTAAATTGGTCTAGCGATCGGGAGGTTAGGCGACTGATGTCGCTGGTGGGGGGACATCCAGCACTAGTTAGAATTGGTTTGTATTATCTGTGCTGCCAAGCAATCACCTTAGAACATCTCATAGAAGAGGCCATCGCTAATGGTGGGATTTACCGATACCATTTATGGCGACACTGGTCAATACTTCAAGAAAAACCTCATTTAGCCAAAGCATACGCCAGAGTAGTGACCAAAAAGGAAAACATTTCTCTCAATCCCATTGATACTCATAAGCTCGAAAGCTTGGGGTTGATCCGTTACCAAGGCGATCGCATTGTACCGCACTGCGAACTCTACCGCACTTACTTTGAAAAGCAACTATCCACTTTGCAAATAATTAAAGGTTTGTAGTAAGGACTTTAGTCCTTAATAGGAAGTATTTAGGCCAATTTTTATACTAAAAAAGCGTCCGGGAGTGTTGCCGTGTTTCCACCCCAGACGCTTTTTATTTTTAACTTGCTCCTCACACACAACTAAAAGATATCACTGGCGCAATCAAAACGCAGGTGTAGTAAGTGACACTTTCAAAACTGCACCACAATCTAATTTCTAGACAAAAATTAAAAAGCGCCTGGGAGTGTTGCCGTGTTTCCACCCCAAACGCTTTTTATTTTTAACTTGCTCCTCACACACAACTAAAGAATATCACCACTTTTATGAAAAGGCAAGTATGTTGAATAACAATTTATTAAAGTTTTATAACAAAGTGGAATTTTTTTATATACAAATTAAAAAGCGTCTGGGAGTGTTGCCGTGTTTCCACCCCAAACGCTTTTTATTTTTAACTTGCTCCTCACACACAACTAAAACATATCATTGCTTCCATAAAAGAGCAAGTATTTTGAGTGACAGTTTTAAAACTGCACTCAATTAGTGTGAAGAAGTTAGTGTAAAAAGTGACGTACACCAGTTAAGACCATGAGTAAACCCAAGTCGTTAGCGGCTTTGATGGAATCTTTATCGCGCAAACTTCCGCCTGGTTGAACAATGGCTGTAATTCCGGCGGCGGCGGCTGTTTTCACGGAATCATCGAAGGGGAAAAATCCATCGCTGGCCAGAGTTGCGCCTTTGGCTTTTTCACCGGCTTGTTCTAGGGCAATTTTCACTGAGCCGACGCGGTTCATTTGACCAGCACCTACTCCTAGTGTAGTGCGATCGCTTGTGACAACGATGGCATTAGATTTCACATGTTTGCAAACCTTCCAAGCAAACAGCAATTCTGCTAATTCATCGTTAGTGGGTTGGCGTTCTGTGACCACTTGCCATTGGCTGGTATCAGCAATGATGTCATCGCTAGTTTGGACGAGAAAACCACCCGCGATCGCTTTGACTGTTTCTTTAGGCCCACTGCTCAAATCTGGTAAAATCAAAACTCGCACGTTAGATTTCTTGCCTAAAATTTCTTGGGCATCCGCTTCACAACCTGGTGCAACCACGCATTCTAAAAATGTTTTAGTTAATTCGCTGGCTGTAGCCGCATCTATGGGGCGGTTGAGTGCCACAATTCCACCAAAGGCAGAGGTAGAATCAGCATTGAAAGCTTTTTCATAGGCTTCTGAAATACTGCTTCCCAGCGCCGTACCACAGGGATTTGTATGTTTAATAATCGTTGCTGCTGGGGTATCAGTGAATTCGGCAATAATGCGGCGTGCGGCTTCTAAATCAACTAAGTTATTGTAACTGAGTTCTTTGCCTTGGAGTTTAGTCGCGGCTGCCCATCCCGTTGGCGTCGCACCAGTTTGATACCAAGCGGCTGGTTGGTGGGGGTTTTCGCCGTAACGCAGAGATTGTAATTGTGTGCCGCTAAGATTGTAGTTTTGTGTGCCTGCGAGATAAGATGCGAACTGACAAGTCAGCGCTTGCGCTATCGCTTGGTCGTAGCTAGCAGTATGTAAAAATCCTTTTAAAGCTGCCTTTTGGCGAAATTCTAATGATGCTTCGCCGTTATTTTGCCGCAATTCCTCTAAATACTCGTTATATTGTGCCGGGTCGCATAATACAGTTAGATGGGCAAAATTTTTCGATGATGCCCGCAACATTGCCGGGCCACCGATATCAATCTGTTCAACAGCTTCAGCTAATGTTACCCCTGGTTTAGCGATCGTTTCCTCAAAAGGATAAAGATTTACCACTACTAAATCGATTGGGCGAATTTGGTTATTTTCTAAATCTGTAATATCTTGGGGAACATCCCGCCGTGCCAAAATTCCGCCGTGAATTCGGGGATGCAGCGTTTTAACTCGACCGCCTAAAATTTCTGGCGAACCTGTATAATCAGCAACCTTAGTAACTGGGAGTCCAGCATCTTTGAGTGCCTGGGCTGTTCCCCCACTGCTGATTAAATCAAAGTCGAATTCTTCCACCAAACTACGGGCTAGGTCAATTAAGTTAGTTTTATTAGATACACTCAGCAGTGCTAGACGCGCCATGTCTCAATTCCTTAAGAGTATGCTGGGAGCGAAGGATCTCAAGTTTTGCATAACCCTTGGCTCACTTCAAGACCATTAGCAGGAAATTTCAAATCATCTCAAGGTGGGATTTCACGTTGATGGTTGACTGTTGAGAGTTGACCGCGTCGGGGAAGGAATGCTTTTTAGTGACAATTTTTCATAAATGCTTGTTTCCGGAAATGCTACCTGAAACTGTGGAGTCTATGTATTATAGAAATAATACTCTGGTAAAAGTATATGTAGTCTCTGGTGTCAATCAAATTTAGTCAATGGCGAATAATAATAATCCTGAGATAACAGCTTCTAGGATACCTACTTATTCGTGAAAATCCGCTACGAAATTATTTGATTGCAGTCACCAAGATAAAATCATGGAACAAATTTATAAATATCCGCGTACCCATCACATTGAAGGGTCGCGGTTGCAAGTTGGGGATGAAGACCTCAATAGCATTCCTTTTAGTGCTATCAAAAATCAATATGTAGTAGTTGAAGAAAAAGTTGACGGCGCAAATGCAGCTATTAGCTTTACAGATGATGGGCAAATTCGACTGCAAAGCCGGGGACACTATTTAACTGGTGGGGCGCGAGAAAAACACTTTAATTTGTTTAAACAGTGGGCGCACACTCACGCAGCAAAATTTTGGGAAGTTTTGGGAAGTCGTTTTATTCTGTTTGGAGAATGGCTGTATGCCAAACACACAGTGTTTTACGATGCTTTACCGCACTACTTTCTAGAGTACGATGTTCTGGATTTAGACAATCAAGTATTTCTCAGCACTAAGAACCGTCAGGAGTTACTTGCTGGCTTACCTGTGGTTTCAGTACCCGTATTGTTTGCTGGTGAACTCCAATCTTACAAACAGCTGATTAAGTTGGTGGGTGAGTCGCACTATCAAACTCCCGGACACTTGCAACGTTTTGAGCAAATTTGCCAAGAACTGGGGCTTGATATTGGGCGTTCCCTCAAACAAACTGATCAAAGTTCTTTGATGGAAGGTTTATACATCAAAGTTGAGGCGGGAGATATCGTTACTCACCGCTATAAATATGTGCGTTCGAGCTTTTTAACAACCATTCTGCAATCAGATGGACATTGGCTCAATCGTCCAATTATACCAAATCAGCTATGTGTTGGTGCTGATTTATTCGGATAACTTTGGAGCATTGGTAACAAACATCTTCCCCATACCCCATTCCCAAAAACTTTATCCTTGAGTTTTTGCCTAAGTCCCATTCAATTCTGAATTCTGACTTCTGAATTCTGACTCCTGAATTCTGACTCCTGAATTCTGACTCCTGACTCCTGAATTCTTTCTATTAGGAATATGAATACTGTGTTGCAATCTTGGTCTTTTCCTTATTGTCCCTGTGAAAGCGATTGGTCGATAGATTGGCCAGCATTGGAAGCAGAATTTGATTGGTTGCGATCGCTTGCTGATTGTCCCCAAGATCCGCGCTACCATGCTGAAGGTAATGTTCTCATCCATACCAAATTAGTATGCGAGGCATTAGTGGCATTACCCCAATGGCGGGCATTACCAACTGAAGAACGTTCTGTGTTGTTTGCTGCGGCTTTGCTGCACGATGTTGCCAAACCTGCTGCTACACAAATAGAAGCAGATGGTTGCATTACCTCAAAAGGTCATGTACTCCAAGGTGCAAAAATGGCACGGGAGATTCTCTGGGATTTGTATGTACCCTTCCATCAACGGGAAGCGATTGTGGCTTTGGTAAAATACGGCAGCTTACCCTTGTGGTTTTGGGACAAACCCAACCCAGAACGCGCAGTCATTAAAACAAGTCAAATTATTCGTTGCGATTTGCTGAGTTTGTTGGCAGAAGCAGACGTTAAGGGACGTTACTGCAATGACCGAGGAAACTTATTCGAGAAAATCGAATTTTTTCGGGAATTTTGCCAAGAAAATCACTGTTTTGAACAGCCGCGAGTATTTCCATCAGCACACAGTCGGTTTGTTTATTTTCAAAAAGAAGATGGTAACCCAGATTATGCAGCTTATGACGATACGCGCTTTCAGGTGGTGATAATGTCAGGATTACCAGGTGCGGGAAAAGATACTTGGATTAAACAAAATCTTCCTAACTGGCAGATAATTTCTTTAGATAAACTGCGGAATTCAATGGGGATCGACCCAGAAGAAAATCAAGGTGCAGTGGTAAATGCAGCCAAAGCAATGGCTAAAGAATATATGCGAGATGGACAATCTTTTGTTTGGAATGCGACTAACATCAGCCGCCAACTGCGGGGGATGCTAGTTCGTTTCTTTGCCACTTATCAAGCCAGCATTCGCATTGTATATTTGGAAGCACCTTGGAAAGAACTGCTGAGAAGAAACACCCATCGCACCGCCAAACTGCCAGAAAAAGTACTTTCTCGCTTGAAAACGCGCCTAGAAGTCCCTAATATTACCGAAGCACATACAGTAGATTGGGTAGTGGAAGAATTTTAACTTTTTTGTTAGTTGGTTAAGTGATTAAAAAATCTGACTTGATTATTATCGTAGCGATCGCACCAAATCACTAGTATGAAGAGAAGTATGTCATACATTCAACCAATTGCTAACCAGGAGATAAATGTGCGATTGCTATTTTGAGATATCGTAAAAAACAAGTGCGATCGCTATTAAGTAAAGCTGCAAAATTAAAGTTGAATCGACACAAATTTATTTTGTATAAGAATCACAACAATCCAGTAGCGATCGCTACTACTCCCAGTAGGCTATGACTGAAGATAACGCTATATATATTTTTGAAGTGTTGGTAGTGATATCCCCAAATAAAACCGATACTTAAGGTAAACAATAAGGTTAGTAAGTCCCAGTAAATTGCATGTACAAAGCTATATAAAATAGCAGAAATAACCAAAAAATATTGAGAAAAACCAACTCTTGATAAAAGATGAAATAGATAACTTCTATATAGAAATTCTTGAGTAGGTGCAGACACAAAGATTAAGAATAAATAAAAGTACCAATGCAGAGAATTGTCAATTCGTGTTCCTTTGAGGAGGTAATGGAGGAGAATTAATATTGCTAATCCAATGGTTGCAGGTAAAACATTCTTGATCGCAAATAATAAATTTTTATGAGTAAAACCTAATTCTTCTAATTTTATCTTGTTTATCATAGTAGATAATATTACTACTATTGTCACAATTACCAGTAAGATAAACCGAAAAGAAAACGGAATTAAACCAACAAGCATCAAGACAATCGGCAAGATATACAACGTTATAATAATTGATATAACTTTAATTTTTTCATACCCTAGCACCGCCATTTTATATTTCCCTCACTTGATGATCGATTAAGTAAATAATTAAAACAGAGAGAAACATAAAAAAAGTAATTGCTCCAAGCCAAGTGATAAAAGTATTATTACTGTTAATTCCAAACATCTGATCTATAACAGACACCCCACCCCAAATCCTCATTAAATTACTTAGAACGACCACAGCAATCACAATAAAGCTTAAAATATAGCGGTATTTTGGTGATTGAAGCTGGGTCATAGTCACAATGAGTGTAATAATCAGTAGAGAAAAAATGAATAAATATACTAATCCTGCAAGATTATTTAATTCTGTATTTATATCAAACAGTAATCGTTTAATTTTGTGTGTATAGTAAGAATAGAAGGGAAACCATAGCAGTAGCCCTGTATCGCAGATAATTAGATAAATAATATACTTATGCTTCTTAAATACTGATGTAGGATCGAGTAAATTTTGAATAAGTAAAGCAAATAATTCTGCTCCACAAAAAAAGATAATGAAGTAACTGAAGGCATAAAACCAACGACTGACAGATAATTGTTTATTCCAGATTCTATACTTCAAAGCAATTTTTATAAAACTATTATAGGCTTGGTAGTTTTGATTTTGTTTATGCTGTGGCTTAATATTAATGAATTGTTGTACAGATTCTTCGATCTGTTGTTTTTTTAGCGTAATATTACCTCGTAAATCAATTATTTGAGAGCTATCAAATAAATCTTTTGGGATGGTTTTTAGATCGGGTTTGAATAGTTTATCCTCTAGAAAATATTCAGCTAAATCCTGTGAATTTACCACTGCTGTTGCATTCGACTTTAACTCAAGTAACAAAGTAGGATCAGTATTTAAATCCAAAGCTAGCGAAATACTGGTAAACACAAATACTATGGCTGTAATACCCCAAAATATCTTTGCTTTTTGCCGAATTAAGCATATTGCTCTGTATAATGCGTATAGTGATATCCACAAAAATAGAGATGGATAAATCACAAGGTGTGAATAAAGTTGAGCATAAAGTTTTAAAGTATTGAAATTTCCAAACTCTGCCAAGATACTGAGTGGTAGTCCGATAACTGCTATTAGCAAGATAGCAAAAATCAGCAATTCCCATTTTCTATCCAATCTACGCTCAGTAAACATCCCATCCCATGTCAGCGATCGCGCTTCAGGATTGGCTACAATTACAGGTAGCCAACTTTTCCCAGGATGTTTACCGTCTTCGTCAAACTCTTGACGCAGAGACTCGCGCGCTATACGCATGGAAGCAAACAGCGATTTACCTTTAACAAAAGCGGTGAGTAAATGTCTCAATAGTCTACGAGCAAACAAAGATTCCACAGGTTCGCGCATGACGATACAGTAAGGTAAAGACAGGGAAGTTAGCTGATTTGCTAAACCCAAACCATCACACGAATTAAAGATAGCAAGCTGTAACTTATCTCGAATCAGCTTTTCGAGTTGAGTTGTTAGACTGTCGATAGAAATTCTTTCCGCAGGATTAATTTCAATCCAGCCAATTTTACCGTTCTCATCACTTCCACTATGGCCTGCAAAGAAAAATATATGCCAACCTTTCGGTTCTTGCAATGCTTGTTCTAGAATTTCCCGATTTGGTTGGTGTAAAAATTCAATTAGTCCACCATATTTTTCTAAACTGGCAATTAAAGTATTTTTTTCTTCATCTAAACCGAGTTTTTCATCTCCAAAAACAGCAAGAATTCTCACTCGTGCATCTAACAAAATAGTTTGTTTTTGCTCTGGACGCTTGAAGTTAGTTGCGCTAATCGATACTTCTGTATTAGAGTGATTAATAAAGAATTTTTGGAGTACATCCCACTCTTGCCAAGGTAGCCCTCTTAATTCTCTATTTTCAGTTTGAATAAAAATCTGTATCTCTTCTTTGTCTGCATAGTAACTTTCTAAAATCCTCTGAATTTTAGTATCTTTATTTCCATCCTCATTGAGCCATCCATCTTCAGTTAGCCATTGATTGAGGTTAGTTTTGAAATTATTGGCTATTTGCTCAAAGTTAATATTGCTATGATTAATCGCTGGATGATTACTGGGATTTATAGGTTCTAATTTTATCCGCCTAACAGAAGAATTATAAGGATTAAGAGCAACATATTTTTGCCATTGACGAAATGAATCTCTGAGATTTTTAGGTAGGAGAGATAGATAAGAACCAGTACCCAGTTCTTCCAAAAGTCCCGCATCATCATAAACTGTCAACGTAACGGGAAAAGCTCCTATAGATATACTTTCTATTTGAACACTATATCCAAACTTAAGATATATTCTTTTGACCATGACAAACAGCTACCCTGGAAAATCTTCTTTAACAGTTTCATTTCCTAAAGTTAGTCCTACAGTAAAACTATCGTTCAGTTCACAAGTAAATCTTTGACCATAAGTAATATCAAGTATGTTACTGTGATTATCAGCAGATTTTTCTAGAATAATTTCGCCAAATTCATCAAATATGCTAGCTTTTAATCCTACAGGTAAATAGCCTTTACCTGCGGGTGGACGAACTTGTAAAAATATTTGTATTTCTGTTGGACTTAATGAACTTATTGTGATTAGAAGTTCTACAGAATTATCCTGAAATTGAATTAGCTTAATACCTGTAATAGATTGACTACTTCTTACGGCTGGTTGTAATCCCTTTTGCCAAAGACTATCCAACCAAACCCTGTATAAATCTAATTCTGTATTTACAGACTCGATTAAGGATTGAGAAGCAAGAGACATTGCTTGTTCAGCTTTCACTCTTTCAGCAGAAATCATCCCTACATCTAAAATTTTGATGCCTAGTAAGTTATTCAATTCTCCAGACTCAAAAAGAGCCACAATTCTTTCGAGTTCGTCTTGATGTCCTTGGATGATAAAAGTTTTACGTTTATTCATAATAATTTTTATCGGTTAAATATTTTCTTCATGTTCAATACTAAGAATAATTTTTACGGTAATCCCTACGTTTTTTTTCATAAGCTGATAAAGTTGGTCTACACTTATTTCACCTTCAGGTAACAACCGTAATAATTCTATTTCTGGTGTACTACTTTTATTTATCCCATATCCATTTTTATCTAAAAACATAATTATATTTTTCCAAGATGGCAGACGTTGATTCTCATTTATCAAATTCATTAATCGCTTAATA
Organism: Nostoc sp. 2RC; assembly: GCF_014222165.1. Taxonomy (NCBI): domain Bacteria; kingdom Bacillati; phylum Cyanobacteriota; class Cyanophyceae; order Nostocales; family Nostocaceae; genus Nostoc; species Nostoc sp. 2RC. The sequence goes on along the minus strand of NZ_JACKZU010000090.1, from coordinate 475 downwards.
TATTTGTGTATCCGATTAGACATTTCAGCATTTAAGTTTTTTATCCACCGTTCTATATCTTCACAACCTGCTAGTTCTTGAATAGTTGGAATTTTATGTTTGTAAAAATAAAATGCAATCTCCCCTTTGCTATAGCGAGAAAGCGAAAGACATAAGTATTTAATTTCTTTGTCAGATAGTTCATGACTTTGTGGATAATACTCATGCTTGAACTTTGCTAGCTGCAATAACAAGCGTTTCACATCTATTCCAGACTTTTTTTGAGCTTCTAAACACTCTGGACAAAGACTTTCGTCTTTATTTGGGTGACACATACTCGTATTAAATTTTACTTTTTAGTATAACCGTTGATATAACTGTTTATTTCTCAAGCACAAATCAAGGGTTTGAGTTCCCTTCTAACTTGAAAATCAAACTTTGGCTTTAGCCCAAGAAGAGTATGTGGCGGAAGTCGTTGAATTACAACAGCCATAAC
>NZ_JACKZU010000789.1:0-621 GCF_014222165.1 Nostoc sp. 2RC | reverse complement strand
ATTTGTCCTTGAAAGCGCGGGCGTAGGCAATACGGTTCGGGGAAAGGGGAAAGGGGAAGGGGGAAAGGTTTCAAATACATCCAAATCCCCTTACCCCTTAACCTTTTCCCAGACAACAAGGGACGTTATCCTCCATCCCATTTCCGGAAATTGAAATTCACATTGGTAAATTATTTCCATAAGTGTGGCGATCGCAAACATTTTAATCTAAAAATAAAACCTTCATTTTTGATTGACTTTGAGCGAATAGCGAGATAGGGTTGCCTTCATTTTCAAGTTAGTAAACTTCAATATTGCGTCCACTAATTCTTGCTGTTCTGGTTGTAACTTCAGTGTTTTGAGCGCTTGATTGATATTGTTACCAGCGCGGAGATTGCGAGCAAATTGGGCACGCTGAGATGAATTTAATACTGCCTGAATTTCCTTGTTTCTTCTCTGACGTATACCCTGGAGTTGTTGGCGTTGTTGGGGAGTCAGGTTAATATCTGATATTAAAGTAGAATCGCTAACAGCTTTAGTAGTTTTGGCGACAAGATTACTCGAAGTAATATTTAGTTGAACGTTTGCAGCTAGGGCAATTCCCGGTATGAAGAAAATAAAAGCAAGGATATTAAATAATAC
>NZ_JACKZU010000788.1:0-626 GCF_014222165.1 Nostoc sp. 2RC | reverse complement strand
CCCCCCATCCCCCCATGCCCCATGCCCGATTTTTATTCTTCCAACAAACTTCTCAACATCCAAGCTGTTTTTTCGTGTACTTGCATCCGCTGAGTCAATAAATCGGCGGTAGGTTCGTCGTTAACTTCGTCCACTACCGGGAAAATAGACCGTGCAGTTCGGACTACGGCTTCTTGTCCTTCTACTAGTAATTTAATCATGTCTACAGCTTTAGGAACTCCAGGAGTTTCTGGAATTGAACTTAATTTGGCATATTCGCTGTAGGTTCCCGGTGCGGGATAGCCAAGCGCTCTAATTCTTTCGGCAATTAAATCAACTGCTAGCGCTAATTCTGTATACTGGGTCTCAAACATCAGGTGCAATGTTTGGAACATCGGGCCGGTCACATTCCAATGGAAATTATGAGTTTTCAGATACAGTGTGTAGGTGTCAGCCAATAGCCGAGATAATCCCTCGGCAATTTTAGCCCTACTCGCCTCGTCAATGCCGATATTCACGTTTTTGACTGTTACTTGTGATGACATAATTTTCTCCTAGTTGGGTTATATCTAATTGGGGATTGGGGATTGGGCATGGGGCATTGGGCATTGGGCATTGGTTATTCTCCGTGTCCCTGCGTCCCCGTG